>NZ_JAGYFX010000037.1:0-57605 GCF_019946615.1 Pseudomonas sp. BF-R-01 | reverse complement strand
CATACAAGTCACCGATTGATCAATCGGTCGAACCCATCCAGCAACCGCTGCAACGCGCCCTGATTGGTGCGCATCACTTTCAGCCCCGCGTCTGCCATTCGCTGCGCATCGCGCGGCAATTCGAACAACCGCTGCACCGCCAGCGCCAGCCCCTCGGCATCTTCCACTTCCTGCAACGCCCCGGCGCTGCGCAACTGCGCGGCGATTTCGAGGAAGTTGAACAGGTGCGGCCCACTGAGCACCGGTTTCGCCAGCGCGGCGGGTTCCAGCAAGTTATGGCCACCGTTCGGCACCAGACTGCCGCCGACAAAAGCGCTGTCGGCCAGGGCATACAAAAACAGCAACTCGCCCATGGTGTCGCCGAGCAACACCGACGTATCGGCGGCGACCGGCTCCCCGGAGGAACGACGTACTGTGGCGAAACCTTGTTGCTTGCAAAGCTCGAACACCGCGTTGAAACGCTCCGGATGGCGCGGCACCAGAATCAGCAACGTATCAGGATGACTGTCGAGCAGTTGACGATGCGCCGCCAACACCACTTCATCTTCACCGTCGTGAGTACTGGCGGCGATCCACACCGGACGCTCCTGCGCCCGCCATTGCCCACGCAACTCGGTGGCACGCTGGAGCAGTTGCGGGTCGATGGTCAGGTCGAACTTGATCGAACCGGTCACTTCAACCGTTTCCGCACGGGCGCCCAAATCGCGGAAGCGCTGGGCCTCGGCTTCGGTCTGCACGGCGAACAGGCTCATTTCGGCGAGCATCGGCTGAGTCAATTTACCGAAGCGGCCATAGCCTTTGGCGGAACGCTCGGACAGTCGTGCGTTGGCCAGCGCCACAGGAATCCCGCGTTTGGCGCATTGATGAATGTGGTTGGGCCAGAGCTCGGTTTCCATGATCACCGCCAGTGTTGGCCGGACCCGATCAAGAAACCGCGCCGCCGCGCATGGCAAGTCGTAAGGCAAATAGCAGTGCTGGATGCGCGGCTCGTTGGCGAACAAGGCGTGGATGCGTTCGGAGCCCGTCGGCGTCATGCAGGTCACGGTGATCGGCAGTGCTGGATAACGTTGCAGCAATGCGCGAATCATCGGCGCTGCGGCAATGCTCTCGCCCACGGACACCGCGTGCACCCAAATGCCGCCTGGCTTCATCGCCGGCAGCCCGAGCGAGAACCGCTCGCCGATGCGTTTGGCATACGCCGGTGCCTTGCGCGAGCGCAGCCACAGCCGAATCGCTACCAGTGGCAGCCCCAGATAAAACAGCGCGGTGTAGAGAGTTCTATTCATGGCGGCGGAGTTTATCGGTTTTTTCGCCGATCGCCTGCAAGTGCACGGCAAAACGTTCCGCCAGCCAACGGGCTGCCGGGCCGAGCGGTTCATCGCGGCGCCAGACCAGCTCCACCACCAACGCCGGCGGCGTCCATTCGCTGGCCAGTTCGACCATCAACCCCTGATACGCCGGATACTGCACCACGTGCCGTGGCAACCAGGCCCAGCCGAGGCCACGCACCAGCCATTCGGCCATCACGTAGAAACTGTCGGCCCGCCAGACCTGCGGGCTGGCCGGCTCGCTGCCGGGATACACGCTGGACTGGGTCGACATCAGCAACTGCCGATGCTGCGCCAGTTGCTGGCAATCGACCGGAGCCTGCGTCGCCAATGGATGCCCGACGCCGCACACCGTGACCATTTCGACGCTGCCCAGCACTCGCCGTTCGAGCGCCTCGGGAATCTGATCGTGGTAAAACAACAGACCGAGATCGGCCCGGCGCTCCACCAGCTTGCGCGCCACATCGCCCTGGGCAGCGCTGGTCAATTGCACTTCAAGGCTGGGAAACTGTTCCGCCAGGGCTTCGAAACTTTCAATGATCGGCTGATACGGCATCGCCTCATCCTGAGCCACGCGCAGGCGAGCTTCCTGGCCACGCGTCATTGCCAGCGCCCGGCCATTCAGGCGCTCGCATTGACGCAGCACTTCCCGCGCCTCATCCAGCAACGCATTGCCGGCCTCAGTGAGTTTCGGCTGCCGGCCGCTGCTGCGGTCGAACAGGCTCACACCCAGGTCTTCTTCCAACAGCGCTATCGAACTGCTGACCGCCGACTGCGCCTTGCGCTGGTCCCGCGCCACAGCGGAAAACGATCGCTGCTCGGCAACGCTGACGAACAAACGCAACTGCTCCAGATTCCATTGAATGTTCATGGCTAACCCATCTCCCGCACAGATAGGTAATGACTTTACCCCATCTGAGCAACCTCTAAAATGCCGACCTCATAAAGCAACACTTCACACGAGGATGCACCCATGACCGCTTACTACTACCTGGCCATCGCCATCTGCGCCGAAGTGATCGCCACTGTTTCGATGAAAGCGGTCAAAGGCTTCAGCACACCGTTGCCGCTGATTCTGGTGATCGTCGGTTATGGCATTGCCTTCTGGATGCTGACATTGGTGGTGCGCAGCGTGCCGGTGGGTGTGGCGTACGCGGTGTGGGCCGGCATGGGGATCGTGATGGTCAGCGTCGCGGCGCTGTTTATCTACGGGCAGAAGCTGGATGTACCGGCGATGCTCGGGATGGCGCTCATCGTGCTTGGCGTTGTGGTCATCCAGCTCTTCTCCAAAACCGCCGGGCACTAAGACCTGAAACACGATCCATTGTAGGAGCGAGCCTGCTCGCGATTGCGGTATGTCAGCCAACATCTCTGCTGAATGTACCGCCCTCATCGCGAGCAGGCTCACTCCCACAGGATTTGTGTCTGGCTATGGATTGATTGCCAGCAAAACCTCCATTCTTCGAGTCTGTATACTGCGCCCTCGTCTTGAACACTGAGGTCGCTGCATGCCATCCGTTATTTCCACCGACGTTTTGATTGTCGGCGCTGGTGTCGCCGGCCTCTGGCTGAACGCGCGCCTGCGCCGCCAGGGTTTTTCGACCGTGTTGGTGGAAAGCGCCACCCTCGGTGGCGGGCAGAGCCTGAAGTCCCAAGGCATCATCCACGGCGGCGCCAAGTACGCGCTGCATGGCGCCCTGACCGGCGCCTCGGAAGCCATCGCCGACATGCCGCGCCGCTGGCGTGAAGCCCTGGCCGGTGACGGCGAACTGGATTTGTCCGGCGTGCGCCTGTTGTCCGAAGCCCATTACCTCTGGTCCCCCGGCACGATCGCCGGCAACCTCACCAGCTTCTTCGCCAGCAAAGCCGTGCGCGGCCGTGTCGATCAGGTCAAGGGCGACCAATTGCCGCTGGCCCTGCAAGACAAGCGCTTCAAGGGCAAGGTCTATCGACTGGCAGAACTGGTGATCGACGTGCCAAGCCTGATTCAGCGCCTCGCCGACCTGGCCGGTGACGGCTTGCTCGCCGGGAAGACGATCGAGCCGTTGCTGGACGCTGGCGTTCTGGTCGGCCTGAAGGTCGACGAGCGTGAAATCCGCGCCCAACGCATCATCTTGAGCGCCGGTGCCGGGACGGCAGCACTACTCGAAGCCCTGGGGCTGACCAAGCCCGCCATGCAACGTCGACCGCTGCACATGATCATCGCCAAAGGCCCCGGCCTCAAACCGCTGTACGCCCATTGCCTGGGGGGCGGTACCAAGCCGCGCATCACCGTGACCACCCATCCGGCCGCCGATGGCCAATGGGTCTGGTACCTAGGTGGCGATATCGCCGAGGCCGAAGGGGTTGCCCGCGAACCGGCCGAGCAAATCGCCACCGCGCAAAAAGAACTCGGCCAATTGCTGCCATGGATCGACTTGAGCACCGCGCAATGGGCGACCTTGCGCGTGGACCGCGCCGAGCCGCTGCAATCGGGCCTGACGCGCCCCGACAACGCCTTCCTTGCCGAAGAAGGCCGTTTGCTGGTCGGCTGGCCGACCAAACTGGCGCTGGCGCCGGACTTTGCCGACCGTGTCATCAGCTCATTGCAACGTGACGGCATCCAGCCAAGCCATCCGGCGCCGCTGCCCGAGTTGCCGAAGCCGCCGATGGGCGTCCCGGCCTGGGAGCAACTGCTGCCATGAGCCAACCGACTCTGCACGACTTCCATCGCCCGCTGGGCAGCACCGGCCTGATGGTTTCGCCCCTGGGTTTGGGCACCGTCAAACTCGGCCGCGATCAAGGCGTGAAATACCCCAACGGTTTCCAGATCCCCGACGATGACGAAGCGCGCATGCTGCTCAAACTCACGCGCGACCTGGGCATCAACCTGATCGACACCGCCCCGGCCTATGGTCGCAGTGAAGAACGACTCGGCCCGTTGTTGCGCGGTCAACGCCAGGACTGGGTGATCGTCAGCAAGGTCGGCGAAGAGTTTGCCGACGGCCAGTCCCGCCACGATTTCAGCGCCGCGCATACCCGGCTCTCGGTGGAACGCAGCCTGCAACGCCTGGAAACCGATTTTATCGATCTGGTGCTGGTGCACTCCGACGGTAATGACCTGGCGATCCTCAACGACAGCGAAGTCTACGCAACCCTCGCCGCGCTCAAGGCCGAAGGCAAGATTCGCGGCTATGGTTTCTCCGGCAAAACCGTCGAAGGCGGTTTGAAGGCTCTGGAACAAGGTGATTGCGCGATGGTCACCTACAATCTGAACGAACGGAACGAGAAGCCGGTCATTGACTATGCTGCTGATCACGGCAAAGCCATCCTGGTCAAAAAAGCCCTCGCCAGCGGTCACGTCTGCCTGAGTCCAGGCGTGGATCCGGTGCGCGCCAGTTTCGAGTTGTTGTTTGAACATCCGGGTGTGGCCAGTGCTATTGTCGGGACCATCAATCCGCTGCACCTCGCCCACAACGTCGCGACCGTTGCCCAGGTCCTACGTAGCAACTGATGCCGCCCCACGCGGCCTTAAGCAGGAGCCGACATGCCGCGTACGCTCATTAGAAAGAACCCGAGCAACTTCAAGACCCTGCCGTTATTCGTCGAAGCGACTCCCGAAGGCCTGAGTTATCAAAGCGTCGGGATGCCGCTGAATTTTTCCCAGACGTTGCAACGTCGCCGCCCGGTGACAGTGGCTGACAGCGAACGGTTCGCCGTGGAGTTGGCCAATCTCGGGGTTTCGGTGCGCCTGACCCTGCATTGGCAGAATCGCGATTACTGGGTGTTGGTACGTCAGCGTCGGCAAGACCGTGGCGATGTGGTGCTCAAGCTGATCTCCGGTTACGTGCCGGCCCACGAACTGAACCTGCCGCTGCACACTGCCATCCAGGAGATTGCCGAAGAGTGCCTGCTGGAAACGCCGGAAGGCTGGCTCGGCGGGCGTTTCAACGACACCTGGCTGCCGGCGCCCTACTCCGCCGCGCTGCACTATCGCGAGGCGTTGCCGTTTCGGCTGACGCCGCTATCCGGCTCGGCGCGGCCGGTGCGCTGCGCCAACCTGCAGTTGATCGAACGACCGCGCGCCTACGTGCACCTGCCGACCGCGTCGCTGCAACTGATCTATGACTTGCGCCTGGACGTGCCCAAGGAAGCCAAATCCCTGAGCCTGTTTCATGTCGACGAGCGACTGGAGGGCGATCAACTGGTGGCCCGCCTCGACCGCAAGCGTCCCGACTTGTACCTGATGCCGCTACAGGACGGCCAGCCGATGGCCGAGTTGTATACCCTGAAAAAGGATCACCTTTACCCGGCGAGCACACGCGGATTGTATCTGGCAGAGAGTTTTGCCCAGCAGCAAGGCTGGCTGGTGCGCGATGAGCGGATTCGCTGGAAGGATTGGGTGCGCCAGCAAGGCTTGAACCCGCCGGGGAAAGATTCCGGTTTGGCGCGGTTGCGCGGGAAGGCGAAGCAATTGCTGAAGAAGATCGTGCCGCGCAAGAAGGTCAGTTCCTAAAAACCCAGCATGCGTACACCTAACCCTGTAGGAGCTGGCTTGCCAGCGATGGTCGTTAACGATGACGCGTGTCTACTGAGTAAACGCGGCGCCCTTGAGCCCATCGCTGGCAAGCCAGCTCCTACAAAAGTTTGGTATCACTCGGACTTGCGGATTTTTTCGACTATCGCGGTCGTGGAACTGTTTTCCACCAGCCCCAGCACTTTTACCGTTCCGCCATACGCCGTCACGATGTCCGCACCGACCACCTGGTCGATCCCGTAATCCCCACCCTTGACCAGCACGTCCGGCTTGACCTCGCGCAGCAGGTTTTCCGGGGTACCCTCAGGGAAGCTGATCACCCAATCCACCGCACCCAGACCTGCCAGTACCGCCATGCGACGGTCGACGCTGTTGATCGGACGACCCGGCCCTTTCAGGCGGCTGACCGAAGCATCGTCGTTGACCGCAACGATCAGACGATCGCCTTGAGCGCGTGCCTGTTCGAGGTACGTCACGTGGCCGGCGTGCAGGATGTCGAAGCAGCCATTGGTGAAGACGATCTTCTCTTTATGCGCACGCGCATCGTCGACCGCCAGCAACAACTGCTCAAGACCCAGCACACCGCGCTCGGAACCTTCTTCACGCTGGATGGCGCGACGCAGTTCCGGGGCACTGATGGCCGCCGTACCGAGCTTGCCGACAACGATGCCTGCCGCCAGGTTGGCCAGGGCCACGGCGTGAGGCAATTCCTCGCCCGCGGCAATCGCCGCCGCCAGGGTGGAAATCACGGTATCGCCGGCACCGGTCACGTCGAACACTTCACGTGCCCGAGCCGGCAGGTGCAACGCCGGATGATCCGGGCGCAACAGGGTCATGCCGTGTTCGCCGCGGGTCACCAGCAACGCGCCGAGGTCGAGGTCGTGCATCAGCTGCGCGCCCTTGCTCACGAGTTCATGCTCATCGGCGCAACCGCCGACGATGGTCTCGAATTCGCTGAGGTTCGGAGTGATCAGGCTCGCACCCCGGTAGATCGAGAAATCCTTGCCCTTGGGATCGGCCAGCACCGGAATGCCACGGGCACGGGCGGCCTGGATCAGCACTTGATGATTTCTCAACGCGCCTTTGCCGTAGTCGGACAGCACCAGCACCTTGATGCCTTCGAGCAGTTCATCGACTTGCTCGCCGAGCGCCAACGCGTCGGTGGCGAAGGGTTCTTCAAAGTCGATACGCAGCAGTTGCTGGTGACGGCTCATGACCCGCAGCTTGACGATGGTCGGCTGGTGCGCGATGCGCTGGAACAACGCCCGTACGCCAGCGCCCTTGAGGCTGTTGGCCAGGCTGTCGGCGGCTTCATCGTCGCCGGTCACGCCGACCAGCGAGGCCGGTGCGCCGAGGGCGGCAATGTTCAGGGCAACGTTCGCGGCACCGCCCGGGCGGTCCTCGATTTGCTCGACTTTGACGACGGGTACCGGCGCCTCAGGGGAAATCCGTGAGGTACCACCATGCCAGTAACGGTCGAGCATGACATCGCCGACCACCAAGACAGGGGCTTGATCGAATCGCGGCATGGACAACTTCATGGAGCAACCCACATACAGAATGAACAGGGGCGGGATATTAACACAGGGTTGGCGTGGGCTTGTGTGGCGGCTGCAACGGGATGATTTTGCAGGGTTTATTGCTCATTTATTGAGCAATAAACCCGATAACCGCCGGCAAGCGTCTGCCATCTCCAGCGTTTGCGTGTCGATTTCACACTCGGCGCACAACGGTGCCTCGTAGGGACTGTCGATCCCCGTGAAATCCTTGATCCGTCCTTGCCGGGCCGCCCGGTACAAACCTTTTGGGTCGCGCTGTGCGCACACCGCGAACGAGGTGCTCACATACACCTCGATAAAATCGCCCTCGGCGAACAGGCGCCGCGCCGCTTCACGCTCGGCCCGAAACGGCGAAATCGCCGCAACAATCACGATCAGGCCGGCATCGACCATCAGCCGCGCCACTTCGGCCATGCGCCGGATATTTTCCCGACGACACTCAGCCCCCATCCCCAGGTCACGACACAGACCGGCGCGCAGATTGTCACCATCGAGCACAAAGGTATGCCGACCGAGCTCGTTGAGTTGCAGCTCCAGGGCATTGGCCAGCGTTGACTTGCCCGCGCCGGACAACCCCGTCAGCCAGAGGCAACGCGGCCGCTGCGATTTGATCGCGGCACGGTCGTTGATCGACAGCGACAACGCATAAGGCCTGATCCCGGGGACTGACATCGACAGCGCCTCATTCATAACCGAGCATCTCGTAATCGCGCTGGTACACCCGCCGTACCAACCGGCGGGTGCGTACCGAGCAGAAGTCACGGGCAGGCGTCGCGCGCCGCTGCTGCGAGCTGTTGATGTGCGGCAGCGGCACCGCGTCGCCCACCTGCTCGCACACGCGCTGAAAGTCACGCTCCAGATGCTCCTGATAGCCAATGAAATCCAGCGCCAGGTGCCCGAAGGAATCGGTGAGAAAATCCGTTTGCGCAGCAAAATGCAGCTGCCGCTGGATCGTTTCCGGGTGCAGCCAGCGAGCGACAAAATCGTCGAAATCGCGGTAATGGCTGACCAGTTTTTGCGCGGGTCGGTCGCGCAGGCTCAGCTCGTTGCCCCGCAGAAAAGCGTAGGCCGAGTACGCCCTTTCCAGCGGATCGCGAACAAAAGCAAACTTGAAACTGTCGGCAAACTGCTCGGGAAATTGCTGTTCGTACCAGTACAAGGGCAAGTGCCCCGGGCTCCAGCCATCGAACAGCGCCGCACAGACGCTGCTCCCGGCGCATTTGGGGACGTGAATGAACAGACAGGAACGCTGTGTGAAAGGCTGGGGAAAGCACAAGTTGGCCGACATCGACCGATTGACCACCTGACGGTCCACGACCGACAGACGCCCCAGCAAGAATTGCCGTTGCGTCTTGGGCAACAGCTTCCAGAGATAACGTTGCAACATTGCAGCACCCGCGCGAAGGGGATGGCCCCCTCGATTGAAGTCAAAGTTCGTTCAGGAACCTTAACAAGCGCGTTGCCGAGATTTATTCAGGTTTGGTCAAGAAAGGTAAAGGTCTGGATACAATTCACCGGACGCATTGCACGTCGGTGAGCGCGAGGGTGAGCCAGGCTCACCCTCGCGTCGGGTCAGGCGATGTTTTCTGCCGGTGCATCGAGCCCCATCGCATGCAGGCGCGAGTAGTAGCCGTTTTGCGCCAAGAGCTGGGCGTGGGTGCCGCGCTCGACAATTTCCCCATGGTCCATGACCAGGATCAGGTCGGCCTTCTCGATGGTCGACAAGCGGTGAGCGATCACCAGCGTAGTGCGACCTTTCATGACTTGATCCAGCGCCGCCTGAATGTGCCGCTCGGATTCGGTATCGAGCGCCGAGGTCGCCTCGTCGAGAATCAGCAACGGTGCGTTCTTCAACAAGGCCCGGGCAATCGCCAGACGCTGACGCTGACCACCGGACAGCAACACGCCGTTTTCGCCGACCTGAGTGTCCAGGCCTTGCGGCATTTGCGAGATGAAGTCCATCGCATAAGCGTCCGCGGCGGCCTTTTCGATGTCGGCACGCGGTGCGCCGGCGAGGTCGCCATAGGCAATGTTGTTGGCGATGGAGTCGTTGAACAGGGTCACATGCTGAGTCACTTGCGCCACATGCCGACGCAGATTACGCAGACGGTAATCTTCGATTTCTACGTCATCGAGCAGGATTTCGCCGGTTTCATGGTGATAGAAACGCGGAATCAGACTGGCCAGGGTCGACTTGCCGCTACCGGAACGTCCCACCAGCGCGATCATTTGCCCCGGCGCTGCGGTGAAGCTGATGTTCTTCAGCACTTCACGGTCGGTACCCGGGTAAGTGAAGCTCAGGTTACGCACTTCAAGGTGACCGCTGACGCGATCACGCTCGACGGTGCCGGTGTCGATCTCAGGCTCGACGTCCAGTTGCTCGAAAATGCTTTCGGCACCGGCGACGCCTTTCTGGATGGTCGAACTGACTTCCGACAACTGGCGAATCGGTTTCGGCAACAGGCCGGCGGCGGTGATGTAGGCCACCAGGTCACCTGCGGTGGCATCACCGCGCAGGAACAACACGAGGAACATCAGCACCGCCATGGCGGTGTAGATCACCAACTGCAGCATCGGCGTGTAGACCGCGCCGGTCTTGGTCATGCGCAATTGCTTGTCGGTGTTGCCCTGACTGGCTTCGGCAAAGCGCCGCTCTTCATAGCTTTCACCGCCGAAGCTGCGCACCACGCGATAGCCCTGAATGGTTTCGGACGCCACGTGTGTCACGTCGCCCATCGCCACCTGGATCTTCTTGCTTTGCTTGCGGAATTTCTTGCTGGCGCTGCTGACCATGATCGCGATGATCGGCAGGATCGCCAGCATCACCAGGGTCAGTTGCCAGTTCATCCACAACAGGTAGGCAAACAGGAACACCACGGTCAGGCCTTCGCGAATGACCACTTTGATGGCATCCGTGGCAGCACCGGTGACCATGGTCACGTTAAAGGTGATACGCGAAATCAGGTGCCCGGAGTTATGGGTGTCGAAATAGCGGTTGGGCAAAACCAGCAATTTGTTGAACAGCTCGACGCGCAGGTCATGGACCAGACCGAGGGAGACCTTGGCCAGGTAATAGTTGCCCAGGAACGACCCCAGGCCTTGCCATGCCGCGATCAGGATGATCAGCAGCGGCACGGCCATCAGCAACTGCAAGTCTTTTAGGTAGGGAACATTCGGGAACAGCACCGCTTCCGGGTTGCTCAAGCCGTCGACGAAGTATTTGAGAATCCCGGCCAGCATCGGCTGTGTCGAGGCAAAAATCACGAAGCCAATGATACTGATGGCAAACAGGCCCCAGTACGGGCGCACATACGACAGCAGGCGCAGGTAAATCTTCAAGCTCGACGGCGCAGGCGAATCAGGGCTAGTCATGAGAACCCGTTGTATGAGAAAAGAGCCCGCGAGTGTAACACAGGCCATTTTAGTCGCTGAGCTGCGGTAATATGGCCGGCTATCCATGCCTCACGGCGTCGACCCCGGAGTATTGATGCAAGCGCTTGACCACACCCGATACCTCGCCCTGCGCGAGGGTGCACAAGTCCTTGAAGCGGATGGTTCGGGAGACAAGGTGCTGCGGTTGACGGACGGCTCGATCCTCAAGCTGTTCCGCCGCAAGCGTCTGTTGACGTCGGCCGCCTGGTATCCGTACGCCAAACGTTTTGCCGACAATTGTGATGCATTGCGTGAACGGCACATTCCCTGCCCGTCGATTCGTCAGGTCTACCGCATCGCGAGTATCGAGCGCGATGCCGTGCACTACGATCCGTTACCGGGTCAGACCCTGCGCCAGTTGCTGGACGACGAAGGCGACGCTGATCCGCTGCGCGGCCAGTTGGGGGCGTTCATGGCGACCCTGCATGAGCGAGGGATCTATTTCCGCTCGGCGCACCTGGGCAACATCGTGCTGACGCCCGAGCATCAATTGGGTTTGATCGACATTGCCGATATGCGGGTCTATCGCCGTCCGCTGCGCAAGACCCTGCGGCTGCGCAACTTCAAGCATATGGTGCGTTACCCGCAGGATCGCCAGTGGTTGCTCGACGATCGCGGTGAGGTGTTCATGCAGAATTATGGCCAGACCCAGAGCGTTTGCTCTGCGGAAGAATTGAGCATCGCCCTGCAAAAATGATCTGGACACCTTCGCCTCCGGGGAGGAGGCGAAGGTCAGGCATTACGCCAGTGCCTGGCGTCGCGCTTTCAATACACGCGAGAGAATCATCGCCGAAGGCAGCAACACCAGTGGCCACAACTCGTCCGGGTTGCCGATCAGCAAACTTCCATCGAAGTTCAGCATCACCAACGCACACGCCAGGTAAACACCCCACGCATCGCGCAGACGCCAGGCTTGCCACAGCGAAGCCACCATCAACCCGACAAACAGCAGCAACGCCACCGCACCGCCGTAAAGCCCCATGGCCACGAAGATATTGTGCGGATGCTGGATCGGCATCGTGCCATCGAGCAACTGTTCAGTATGGAAACCGATGCCGCAGCCCAGCGCCCAACCGCAGTTGCGCCACTCGCCGATCATGATGTGGAAGATTTCGATGCGGTACGAATCACCCCGGTTCCACAGGGACAGGAACCAAAGCTCGTTGTGCACCATCCAGAACAACAGACCGAGAATCACCAGGCCAACCGCCATCGCACTGCCCACCAGGCGCGGCTTCTTGTAAAGCGCGTAAAGCAGCCAGGCGCCCAGCAGGAAGGCTCCGCCCACCAACGCGGTGCGTGTCTGCATGACAAAGACCACGGCGAACACCGCCAGGAAGACAGCCAGGCCACCTTCGATCAGCCTCCGCTCCTTGACCCACATCGGCAGCGCCAGCCCCAATGCGCAGAACAGCCAGATACTGGCATAGATGACATTTTCCAGACGCCCTGGAAGCAGTCCGACACGGATGCCGACGGCATACTCACCGGTCACCCAGGCGTAGATCGCCGAACTGAACACGTACAACGTCAGGACCCAGAACTGCGCACGAACGAAGGCCGAGCTGCGGAAAAACTGTGGATTGGTGAGGGCGCCCACGACCATCACGAACATCAGCACATAGAAAATGTGCTTGAAGAACTGCGCATGTCCGGCAATCGTCGCCGGAACCAGAAACCACAACAGGAAAGCCAGCCACCCCAGCGCCAACGGGAGCTTGAACAGGCCTGCCCCGCGCTCCTTGACCAGAAAGACCAGCCCAGGCAAAACCATCAGGCCGTAATACAGGTTGTTGGTCCACTTCGAAGACCAGCCCACCACAAAACTCAACAGGAACAAGCAAAGTGCTGCCCCGAAGTACGACGTGATGGTGATTTTTCCTGGCTTCATGCCGCTAAATTCCATTGACTACCCAACCTATTGCCACACCAAGAATCAGGGCCACGACCAGCTTGATTCGATCGAGACGTTTACGCCTTAACTTGTTTTGCCGCTCCTGTGGAACCACCACGTGCTCACCGAAACCGGTGTGCAGTACCGCGTCGTTCTCCAGAATCAGCGCATAGCGGTTTTCGCCGGCATACAGGCGCGACAGGTCTTTCTCTCCGGAAAAAGCGGAGTACGGTGCATGAATCAGGTAATCGGCACGGCGTCGCAAGCCCGGGTTCAGGGAGAAGCCCTGCCAGTCGGCCTTGTGCGAGCCCAGCACATAGAAAGGAATGCCGTGGCTGACTTTGCGCTCGTTCAAAAACACATAAGGACTGTGAACCTTGAGGTCATGATTGAAGCTGCGCAGCCACACCTGCAAGGCTTGCGGATCTTCTTCCAGCAAGCATTGGGACTCTTCGATAAAGCCTTCGCGGTAGAAGTCCCAGTCATCTTCGCAGTGGAAAATCCACGAGGTCTGCACCTCGGCATAGGCCGCATCGATGGATCGTAGCTGCCCCAGTCGCGGATTGTTGATGAAGAACCGGGTATGCGCCCGCCAGTGCTCCGGAATGCAGGCCTCGACGGCGCTGTCGCCGGAGTCCTCGGTAATGAATACCTTGCGGATGGGAGCCGTATTGAACCGGTCAAACGTCTCCAGGGTTCGCTTCAACAGATCGAAGCGACCGCAACTGGTGATGACGACCGAAATGTCGCTAGTCTCGCTGAACAGCATTTATTTACACCGCTCCATTAGTGGTTTGACCGCCGGCTTCACAGCCCGAGCGTTAAGCGTATTTTTTCTTTCCAGCCCAGCGGAACGTGCTCGCGTAGCGGCGCGCGCAGGGCGTCGACAATCGCATGCCCAACGGCGCGGAAGGTGTAACGCTGCTCTACCAGAGCCTGCCCGGCCAATGAAATGGACTCGGTCAGTTGCGGGGACTCACGCAACACCGCGAGTTTTTCCCTCAATTCATCGCGCGTTCGATAAAGCACAATGTTGTGCATATCGACAAAGCCCAGTGCGCGATTCTCTTCTTCGCCCTGATCGTAAGCAAACAACACACAACCACAGGCCATAGCCTCGAAATTCTTGATCATGTATTCGCCCATGCCGACATCGGCACTCACGAAATAACGGATCCGGCTCAACGTCTCGCAGTATTCCTCACCCGACTTGGTGCGCGTGATCAGCAGGTTTTCGACTTCGGCCACGGACTCGAGCATCGCCCTGCGTCCGGCATAGGCAACACTGTTCAGGCTGCCGACGAAACCCAGCTCGATGTCACGTTCACGCTGACGGTTCTGCAACAGCGCCTGATCGTAGCCCTTGGGCACGAAATGCGCGTCAAAGCCTTCATTGCACAGGCGCTGGCTGACCATGTAACCCGAGCTGATCACCCGCGCCCAGGGCAACTTGCGGTAATGGGCGCTGAACTTTCCGGTGTACTTGCACGGAATGTAATTCTGGTACGCATCGTGTTCCAGAATAACCAGATTGGGCAGGGTCTGTATGAACCTCACCTGTCTGATTTCTTTTTTGAAGCGCAGGAAGAACACGATCCGGTCATAGCGAGAGACATCTACGTGCTTGCGAAAGTAGCCACGCAAGTCGTCCTGTTCCTCACTGGTCAATTCGCGCTTGTCACACTCGCACTGCTCAGCGATACCGTCATACAGCCGGTCGAGGATCGCTCGCTGCTCTTTCTGCACCAGAAACAGAACTTTCAATTGGTCTCTCTCTTTCCCGACAGCTCATGGACCCAGAATAATTCATGGCGTCGCACCGCTTTACGGAAGAACTCGTTTTCGCCGAAAGCCGGCCATTGCCTGGCAGCCAGGCAACGTTGTATCGCCCGGCGGAGTAAACGCTTGAGGGGAAGTCGCGGCTGAAGGTCGTGCATCATGCCCAACGACATGGCCTTGTGCCACTGTTTTTCGGTCGACAGACAAAGCGACCAGGGGCGCAATGGCTCTTCGGCACTGATCTGCGGAGGCATCGCCACACCCGCACCGGCATCGCCCATTGGCCAGCGATCGTTATCGTGCAGGTGATTGGCGTAATGCAACAAAGTCTCGGGCTGCCAGGCTGTAGCGCCCAGCGCCTGCATCACTGCTTGTTGCGAACACAGGTGGTCCGGGTGCGGGTCAAAGCGCGGATGCGGCAAGACAATGACCTGGGGCTGAATGCGCTCGATCAGCTCTTTCAGGTCGGCCAGCAGGTTGTTCCAGGACGGCACGCCATCCACATCACTGCCCAGGGCGAACGGATTGAATCGGCGAAAATAACGGGTATCGCCCAGTTGCGCCTCGCGGGACAACACGGCCTCGGCTGGCGCGTTTTGCATGGCAGGCAACTGTAGACAGAAGTAGCCCAGCTGGACACAGCGTTCCTGAGGTACGCCGCCCCACAATGGCACGCTGATACTGTCCCAGGCGCGAAGCGAACCTTTCAAGCGGGATGCTTCGACGCCTTTGAGCCCCATCTGCTGATAGTGTTCGGCCTCGATTTCACCGGCGGTCAAGGTCACGATCCAGCTTTCGCTGGCACTGCTGTACAAGCCGAACGCGGCCAATTCGGCATCGTCGGCATGGGGCGCGATCACCATCACCCGCCGATTGCTGTAATCCGGATGTTCGAACGCCCAAAGTACCGGTTCGCCGAGCAATCGGCAGAAACGCCCGCGCAAACGCAACTCGCCTTTGGACAGAACCTGCGCCTGGCCGCTGAGGTTGAGGTAACGCAGACCGCTCACACCGCGCTCAAAGACTTGCCGGTCCGGACTGTCGCCACCCGACAGCTCCACTATTGGATCGAGAAAGCGCCCCAGCCAGGTGCTTTTGATCCGTAACGCCAGCACCAGGGTCGCGTCGTCCACCAGCATGACGCCGTCATCCAGCCGCAAATGCTCACCGTCCAGGTGAACCTTGGGTTGTTGGGTATAGGGCGGGAAGCTGTACTCGTAATCGTCTTTGGGCGAATAAAACAAATGGTCGGCAAACCATGCTTCGTGAGCGATCCAGCCCAGGACCGCCAGAATCAGCGGCAACCACCAGGCCACCAGCACGCCGATGGCAATCAACAGCACCAGCGCGACCAGCAGGCCGATGCGTTTCTGGCGCCGATGGCGCTTGAGCAATTGCTGTTTACGGCTCATGGATTGGCTCATACGGTGAAGACTGGCACAGGATTGCACCAGCGATCCTTGTATTCACGATCGGCGCGACCGAAGGAGAAGCGCAGGGGCTTGTCCAGCGCTCGCGCATGCTCCCAGGCACTTTGCGTATTGAGAAAGCTCAGCACGCTGCCAGGGCTGAATTCACGGGTTTGCGGGTCCACGCCACCATTGATGTACTCGACACTGATCCATTGCGGCGCTTCGACGCGGTAAACCAGTTGAATCGCGATTGGCGCGTCGTTGAGGAAAATCACCGAGCCGATCAACAAATCACGCAACAACTCGATCACTTCGCCCATGCGCTCGGCGCCGGTGGCCGCAAAGCCCCAGCGACGCTGAAACAGGTCGCAATAAATCGCGGCCAGTTCTCGGCTGGAAAACTCGCTGACCGGCCGCACCACGCCGCCCGCCTCCTCCAGCAAGCGCAATTCGCGGCGCTGGTTGTAGCGAAACTTCTTCGACAGCTCTTCCGGAGTGCGAGCCATGGCCAATTGTTCAGCCTGCAACCTGATGCCGGCGAAGCGGCCTTCATTCAGTGCTGACAGATAACGAGCGCGATGGCGCAGGGGCGCTTGCGTATCAGCAGCGGCCGGCAGGATGAGCTCGGCATTGCCGAGGTCGAACAGGCCTTTTTTACCGTTGCGCTTGAGCACGTCCTTGGACAAGGCAAGGTCGCGCCCCCAGGTCGGGATGGCTGCCTGGACGTCACCGTTTTGCGCCCAGGCCAGATAGCGCACGGGAATGCCGGCCAAATGAGCCAGTCGTTCGACGACCATCGGATGCGTCGCGACGCTGCCGCCGTAACGGTGCCAGGCCTCGGCGTATGTCGAGGCATCGACCACCGCCCAGCCACGCTCGCGCCAGCCTTGTAGTCGGTTGAGCATCAGCCCCTCGGCGCCAGTTCGGTAACGTGTGGCAAACGCCAGAAAGCATCGCGTACGGCACGGTCGGAGAAGCGCTCACGCAGGCGGTCGAGCATCAGCTCGGCGCACTGGCGACGTTGTTGTTCATCCATTGCGGCCAGATGGTGCAGCCCTTGAGCCAGGTGCCCGGCATCGCCCAACGGGAACAGAATGCCAACGCCTTCCACCACTTCCTTCGCGCCGCCACACGCCGTGGCGAGCAACGGCACGCCGGCAGCCATGGCCTCCAGCAACACCATGCCGAACGGCTCGTGATCGGAACTCAGGGCAAACACATCGAAGGCACGGAAATAACGCCGAGCCTCGGGCACCTGCCCAAGGAACAGTACGCGATCGCCAATGCCCAACTCGCGGGCCTGGGCCTTGAGGTCCTGCTCCAGCCGACCGGTACCCAAAATGACCAGTTGGCTGTTAGCCGGCAAACCCGGCAGAGCCGTCGCAAAACCTTCCAGCAACGTGGCCTGATCCTTGTCCGGATGCAGCCGCCCGACGTTGCCGACAACCCAGGCATCCATCGACAACCCCAGGGTTTCCCGGGCTTCACGAACGGACACCTGGCTGTCTTGCAAGGTTTGCACATCGATGCGGTTATAGAGCGTCTGAATCCGCCCGGCCGGCCATTTCGGCAAGCAACCGCGCATGTCATCGCGCACCGCGTCGGAAACCCCGAGCAGGCTCAGGCGCTTGCGGAAAATATGGGCGAAGAGCTTGCGAGTGCCGCGCTTGTAGTCATCAAACGCATGATGCACACCGATGACCGGCAACGAAGTGCCCAACAAGGCGATGTAGATCGGCTTGAAACGATGAGCGATGCAGAAGCTGAAGTTGCGCGAAGCGGCGATCTTGCGCAGATCGCCGATGGCACCCAGCTTCAGGCCACGAATGGCCTTGGAGCTGTATTCCATGAACAACACTTCATCGGAAGCACAGCCCGCGGCAACCTCGCTGTCTGCAACCCCGGTCAGAAACACCGTGGTCACTCGATATCCGGTCCCCGCGAACAGGCTGGCGTACTGCCGGGCGCAGTCCAGAAACGGCCCGTCATAGCCGTGACAGAACTGCAGCACATGGCGTTCAGCCGAGCGTGTCATATGCGTCCGCGCCCTCTTTGACCACCAGGATGTCTTCCATGATCAGATACTGCAGGTCGGAGCCGAAGAACATGTTCAGGGCATCCGTTGGCGAGCAGATCATCGGCTCGCCACGACGGTTGAGCGACGTGTTCAGCGACACGCCGTTGCCGGTCAGTACTTCCAGCGCCTTCATCATGTCGTAGTAGCGCGGGTTGTATTCGCGCTTGAGCACCTGGGCCCGGGACGTGCCGTCTTCGTGGACGACTTCCGGCACGCGGGTTTTCCACTCTTCAGCCACTTCGAAGGTGAAGGTCATGAACGGCGCCGGGTGATCGATCTTGATCATCTGCGGTGCGACGGTGTCGAGCATCGACGGGCAGAAAGGCCTCCAGCGCTCGCGGAACTTGATCTGGTGGTTGATGCGGTCAGCCACGCCGGTCGCGCTCGGGCAACCGATGATCGAACGACCGCCCAAGGCACGCGGACCGAACTCCATGCGACCCTGGAACCACGCAACCGGGTTGCCATCGACCATGATTTTAGCAATGTTTTCCGGCATGTTATCGAGCTTGCGCCATACCGGCTTGCTCGGGTGACGGGCGCATGCTGCCAGCACGTCTTCGTTGCTGTACGACGGGCCGAGGTAGACGTGTTCCATCTTCTCGACCGGCACACCACGGGCGTGAGACACGTAAGCCGCCGCGCCGACCGCAGTGCCGGCATCGCCGGACGCAGGCTGGACGAACAGCTCTTTGACGTCGTCACGGGCGATGATTTTCTGGTTGAGCTTGACGTTCAACGCACAGCCGCCGGCGAAGGCCAGCTTGCCGGTTTCCTTGAGTACGTCGCCCAGGTAATGGTCGATCATCTGCAACGCCAGTTTCTCGAACAGCGCTTGCATGCTCGCGGCGTAGTGGATGTACGGCTCGTCGGCGATGTCGCCTTCGCGCTTGGGACCCAGCCACTCGATCAGCTTCGGCGAGAAGTAGAAACCCTTGCCCTTCTCTTTATAACGGCGCAGGCCGATGACGTTGGCGTAGTCGGTGTTGATCACCAGCTCGCCGTTCTCGAACGAGGCCAGGCGCGAGAAGTCGTACTTGCTGGCGTCGCCGTACGGCGCCATGCCCATGACTTTGAACTCGCCGTCGAGCATCTCGAAACCGAGGAACTCGGTGATCGCACCGTACAGGCCGCCGAGGGAATCCGGATCGAAGAATTCCTTGATCTTGTGGATCTTGCCGTTTTCGCCGTAACCGAAGAAGGTCGTGGCGTACTCACCCTTGCCGTCGATGCCGAGGATCGCGGTTTTCTCTTTGAAACCGGAGCAGTGGTAAGCGCTGGAAGCGTGAGCCAGGTGATGCTCGACGGGCTCGATCTTGATTTTCTTTGGGTCGAAGCCCAGCTGCTCCAGGCACCAGACGATCTTGTTGCGATAGCGCTTGTAGCGACGGTTGCCCATCAGGATCGCGTCGAGGGCGCGGTCCGGGGCGTACCAGTAACGCTTGGCGTAATGCCAGCGTGCCTTGCCGAACAGGCTGATCGGTGCGAACGGAATCGCAACCACGTCAACGTCGGACGGCTTGATGCCCGCCTGCTCGAGGCAGAACTTCGCCGATTCGTATGGCATGCGGTTCTTTGCATGTTTATCGCGCACAAAGCGCTCTTCTTCAGCCGCCGCGACCAGCTTGCCGTCGATGTACAAGGCTGCGGAAGGATCATGGCTAAGGGCGCCGGACAGGCCAAGAATCGTCAATGCCACAGGGGTCTAGCCTCTTTAGTCTGCATGCAGGCGCAACGCGCCTCAAAAATTAATGTGCCCTCGCAAGGGGCGAGAGACAGCTAAAGGGCGGGATTATAGCGTAAACATGCCGGGAATGACCCTACGGTTATCAGCGGCGTAAACATGACCCAAGGCCAGGACGCATGGCCAGGATCATCCGCGACCCGGCCGCCAGTAAATCCTGAGATTGCCATCGGCCCCCTGCCGGTAAATCGTGTACGGCAAGGCAACGGTGTCCAGTGCACCGGACAACGCCAGGTCCAGCAAAACCAGTGGTACAAGAAAACCCGTGGGGTCCGGCGGTGCATTCAGCACACAAAAATCGTAGGCCATCCCGCTGTAGATTCGCGGGATGGACTGGCAGTAGGTTTTTTGTTTGCGCAGGTCACGCGCCGCGTCTTCGTCATTTTGCAGGACGGTGACGGCGGTGCCGCAGCCAGATAGCGCCAGTGAGAATGTGCCGAGCAGAACAGCCGTTTTGATCGTCAAGATTTGCCCTCCATGAACGTCAGGCAAACTAGCATTGCGGCTATTCAGGGCACAGTTCATGGGGTCTGGGGATCATGTAGGACATTTCATAAGAACTTGTCCGCCTGATCTCCGGTGGCTGTGCCGGCCCCATCGCGAGCAGGCTCGCTCCCACAATTGATTTACTGTGAACACAAATCCAATGTGGGAGCGAGCCGGCTCCGGGCGGCGTTCCGACGATAGGACCGAAGGTCCGATTCAGGCAGCGCTGGCGATTTCTTTGGGCAGCCGCTGATCGATAACCTGATACAGCGCGCTGCTCTCAGGCCAATTGCGCATGAACCGCGCCCGGTCCCGCGCATACGCCGGGGCGAAGCTGGCGAGCGAGCCGTGCTGACGCATCGCGTCCAGATCGATCAGTGCCCAGCGATCTTCCTGCCAGAACAGGTTGTGGCCCTTGAAGTCGCCATGACTGATCCGCTCGCGAATCAGCTCTGCAAACAACTGATCCAGCGCCACCAGCTCTGCCTCGGGCGCTTCACCGCTTTCAACGTACGGCGCAAACCGCTCGATGATGTCCGGCCCCGCCAAATGCTCGGTCACCAGATACGCCCGGCTGCGCAACCAGAGAAAACGTTTTTCCAACACGGCCAGCGGTTTCGGCGTGGCAATACCAAGGAATGCCAGCCGATTGCCTTCGCGCCATGAGTGCCAGGCACGGCTCGGGCGCCAGAAGCGCTTGAGCCAGTGGGCAAAGCCTTTGATGTTGTAGCGTTTGATTACCAGCGTCCGACCGTCCACCGCGACTTTTCCGACACTCGCCGCGCCGCCGGTCTTGTACAGATGGCTCTGATCGAGCAATGCATCGGCCCGTTCCAGCACCGGCAACATCGCCGCTTCTTCCTCGCGACGAATCGCCCGCAACCCGAAGGCCCCGCGCTGCACGCTGAACAGCGTGCATTCGCGTCCGACCTTGATCAGGAAGTCCTTGAGGCGCCAGCTGCGGACCTTATCGATCTGTTTCTGCAACGCTTCCATGGGCAAGGCATGCTCGCCATTGCTCAGCAGGTAATACACCAGCAATTCTTCGGTGAAAGGCTCCAGCGCCTTGGGCAACTGGGCGAAAAACACCCCGAGGTTTTCCAGGACTTTCTGCCGCGACAATGGCTGGCCGGGGGTTTCGCTGCAGATCCCCGCGCCGTCGATCAGATACAGTCGACCGCCCTGGCGCAGCAGGTTGTCCAGATGCAGGTCTTCCTGCCACAGCCCTTTGCGGTGCATCTGGCCGATCGCGCCCAACGCCTCGGCCAACACGGCCCCTTGCCCATCCGCGAGCACCGGCAGGTGCTCGACCTGTTTCCAGGTATCCCCCAGGCTCTCGGCACCTTCAAGGAAATCGAACAGCAGCCAGCCGCCCTCGCCGTCCTTCAAGCCGTCGGCCAGCAGCTGCGGCGTGGTCAGACCTTGAGCGGCGAGCAAGCGCACACCGTCCAGCTCACGCTGGAAATGCCGGGCCGCCTTGGTGCCGACCAACAACTTGGCCAGCACCGGACGGCCACGCCAGACACCGGCGCCGACATAACGCTGGCCCGGCAACACCCGCAACAGGCTCAACAATTGCAACTCGGCAGGGCCGGCGGCATCGGCCAGTGAAACGCTCAGCGGCAGAGCCGGGCTACGGCCGGTGTTTTTCAGTTCGGACAAACGCATCAGCGCGCCTCCTTGTGGCTGCGCCGCGCGGTCAGTCGCGCCAGCCAGCTGTCGATCAGCGAACTGTCCTGCGATTGATCCAGGTAAGCGGCCAGTAATTCACGCACCTGCGCATCGCTCCACTCGGGCGCCCGCCGCGTCAACGGCTCCAGATCCTTGACCCGGTCACGTCGGCCCCACAGCAGCGGCCGGGTTTTCTCCAGGTCGATCAATTGAGCCTGGTAACCGTCGCCCGTGGCCCGCAGAAAAATGTGTTTGGGATAGAAGCAGCCATGAACCTGACGCGCCGCGTGCAGGCGCCGAGCCAGCTCGCCACACGCCTGCAAAATCGCCGAGTGCTGCGCACCACTTAACTCCGACCAGCGCTGCAACAGCGAATCCAGGTCATCCCAACCGTCCAGCGCACGGGTCAGCAGAATCGCCCGGACTTCGCCATCGACTTTGCGCTCACCGAAGAACGCCGCCTTCAGCGCCGGAATGCCAAGCTTTTCATAACGACTGATGTTGCGAAATTCCCGGGCAAAACTGGGTTCGCCAAACGGCGCATGCAACGTGCGCATCTGGTAGTTGCTTTGCCGCTTGAGGTAGAAGCCGTGACCTTCAAGATCCAGCCGAAACACGCTGCTCCAGCCACCGCGCACGGTGTTGGGCTCATCCACAGCATCAAGCTGCCTGGCCCAAAGCGCATCGAAGTTGCCGAGGCCGTGGCGCTCCAGTAGCGCACGGTCTTCAGCAGCCAGAAAATCAGTCATTCGCGTCCCTCGAAAAATCTAACCACGTGCCGGATCCGTTTTTTGTCGGCGGCATTGAGTCGTGTCCGTTGGCTGTATTGCAGGTAAAAGCGCAGGCGTTGAGTCGCCGACAGCTGATACTTGGCGACCTTGTCCAGGCACGCCAGATCCTTGGTGATACGGTACTTGAGCCAGAAGCCGCGCCAGAAATTACCGTTGGGGCAATCGATCAGGAACAGCCGGGCCTGGTCGTCGATCAACAGGTTGCGCCACTTCAGATCGTTATGGGTGAAGCGGTGGTCGTGCATGGTCCGGGTGTAACCGGCCAATTGCCGACTGACATGATCGACCCAGGCGCGATCCGCCAGTTTTGGATCATGCCGTTCAGCCAGGATGGACAGGTCCACGGTTTGCGGCAGTTCAAGGGTAATCATCGCCCCGCGAGCGTACGCCGCACCGCGCCGCTCCAGGCCCCAGGCCACCACTTCAGCAGTGGGAATGCCCCATTTGGCGAAGCGCTTGAGGTTCTGCCACTCCATTTTCACCCGCGGCTTGCCCAGATAACGGCGCAAGCCCTTGCCCGCGCCGACGTAACGCTTGACGTAATAGTTGACGCCATTGCGATTGACGCGGATGACTTCGGACAACGGGTCGTGAGTCAGTCGCTCGCCCTTAAGCGCAAACACCGCTTCAAGGCTGCCGAAATCTTCTGCCAGCTCGCTATAAGCAGGTTCCAGTTTCCAGCCCGACATCAGAGCGCATCCCCGTATCGCTGTTTACGGTCGTAGAGTTTGTTGGCCTTGCCTTCCAGCCAGGCGAGCAGCCCCGCTTCTTCCGACAGAACCTGGCGCAGCGGTTGCTGGAAGTAGCCCTTGAGGAAACGCAATTTGTCGCGCTGGGTCAAGCCGATGTCCAGGGCCGAGAAGTACAGCGCCGCCAGATCCTTGTTACGCCAGCGCTGGGTAATCGTCGGGCGGGTCTGGGCGCGGTGCAGGTCGATCACCGAAAGTTTGAAATCGTCGGCGGTCACCGGTTTATCGGTGTGCAACAGGAAGTGGCAGATGTAGCAGTCGCGATGGTTGACCCCGGCGCGGTGCATCATGCCGGTCATGCGCGCGACTTCGGCGATCAGCGCGCGCTTGAGTTTGGGCTCCGGCGGTTGCTTGACCCAGTCGATACTGAAATCTTCGAGGCTGACGGTCGGCGCCAGCTCTTCGGTAACGATGAACGAATGCTGATCCGCCGGGTTGCTGCCCTTTTCACCGTAGGCGACAGCGGTCATGGTCGGCACACCGACTTCCTGCAGGCGCTGGATGGCTTTCCACTCCTGGCCCGCACCGAGCACCGGCAGTTTGGCGGTCAGCAGGTTCTTGAAGATCTCACCCCAGCCAATGCCACGGTGGATCTTCACGAAAAAACCATGGCCGTTCACTTCAGTGCGCAAGGTCCGGCGCGCTTCCAGCTCGCGATAAACCTCGCCCTGCAAGCCTTCGACTTCGGCGAACGGGTCGCGCCCGGCCCAAAGGCTCTTGAACGGTTCAGCCAGCATCAACTTCATTTAGCGTGCTCCGCCAGAATCACATCGGCCGCGTGTTGCGGCATGCTGTAGAGGTCGGCCGTCTCGGCGAAAGCCAGACCGTTGCGGCTCCAGGCCGCCCGTGCTTGAGCGTCGTTCAACATGCTGGTCAGGTATTGCGTTAGTTGCGCCTGATCGAAGGGTTCATCCAGCACCAGGCCGGCGTCGGCCTCGGCGATGTAATGAGCGTAACCGCACACGGCGCTGACCAGTACCGGCAACCCGGCCACCAGGGCCTCGAGCAACACGGTCCCGGTGTTTTCGTTGTACGCCGGGTGGATCAACAGGTCAGCACCCAGCAGAAAACGCGGGATATCGCTGCGGCCCTTGAGGAACGTCACGTTATCACCGAGCCCCAAGGTGGCGCTCTGCACCTGGAATAACTTGGGGTCATCCTGGCCAATTACAAACAGCCGGGTGCGTTTCTTCAGGTCAGCGGGCAATGCGGCCAGTGCCTTGAGGCTGCGATCCACGCCCTTGGTCTTGAACCCGGAGCCGATCTGCACCAGCAACAACTCGTCGTCCTGCAAGTTGAATTCACGACGGAACCCGGCACGAATCTCAGCCGCATTCGGTGGCGCACGACGGTCCTGAGAAATGCCCGGCGGCAACAAATGGAAGCGTTCCAGCGGCGTGTCGTAATGCTTGATGAACAGCGGCTGCTGGACTTCGGAGATCATCAGCACTTCAGTCTTGGCGTCCTTGGCGAACACCGCACGCTCGTACTCGGCGAAGTGCCGGTAGCGGCCCCAACGACGGTACAGCGAGTTGCGCAGGTTCTGCGCCTTGTCTTCGAAGCAGCCGTCGGCGGCGTAGTAGACGTCCAGTCCTGGCATTTTGTTGAAACCGATCAGGCGGTCCACCGGACGCTTGGCCAGATCGGCCTCCATCCACTCGCTGAGTTTCTCGTTGCGGCGATGATTGAAGAACGCCTTGACCGGCGCCACCAGCACTTCGAAACCCGGCGGGATGTCGCCTTCCCAGATCAGCGTGTAGACACGAATCTGATGACCGCGCTGCTGGCATTCCAGGGCAATGCGCATGAAATCGCGCTGCAAGCCCCCGAACGGAAAATACTTGTACAAGACGAATGCCAATTGCATCAGCGCAGCTCCTCAGCCAGTAACAACGTGCTCAGTCGGGTCGCGACACGCTCGGGATTCAAACGCGTGAAGCACAGCGGCGACTCGCGTTTCAGGTCAAACCGGCGGGCATCTTCGGCCGTCGGTTGATAGGTGCATTTCTTTTGCAGGCAGGGTGCGCAGGGGAAATCGCTGGCCATGTGAATCTGTGCCTTGCCATACGCGCCGGTCAGGCCGGGGTTGGTCGGACCGAACAGCGACAGCGTTGGCACATCGAGTGCGGCCGCAAGGTGACCAAGGCCGGTGTCCACCGCCACGCACGCTTGCGCGCCGGCCAGCACTTTGCCGATGCCCGCCAGGTTCAACTTGGGCAGCACTTCAACATGGCGCATGTCTTTGGCGATGCGTTCAGCCCGGGCCTTCTCGGCCGGATTGCCCCACGCCAGCTTCACGCCGACGCCCAGATAGCCAACGCGCTCGGCCAGTTCGCGCCAATAGGCTTCAGGCCAGTGTTTGGTGTCCCAGGTGGTGCCGTGCAGGAACAGCACATACGGATTCTTGCGCGGCAATTCCACCAGGCGCTCGACGTTCAGGCCGTAATCGCCCAGACCTTTCGGCAAGTCGTACCCCAGGGCGATGGCGAACAGCTGACGCACTCGCTCCACCGCGTGTTGGCCACGGGCAACCGCCAGCCGCCGATCATAGAAGCGCGCAGCAATCGGCTCCCGCGCCGAACCTTTATCCAGGCCCGCCACCGGCGCCTTGACGTAGCGGGTCAGCAACGCGCTTTTCAACAGGCCTTGCGCGTCAATCACCAGATCATATTTGGTGGCGCGAACGCTTTGCTTGAAGCGCTTCCACTCGCCACTCTTGATGGTTTGCCAGATGTTCTTGCGCCAGCGACGGATCGCCACCGGAATCACCTTGCCCACGGCCGGGTGCCAGGTCGGGATCTCGGCGAAACCTTCTTCCACCACCCAGTCGAACGTGATGCCGGGAATCGCCCGGGATGCGTCGGTCAACGCCGGCAACGCATGAATCACGTCGCCCAGCGAAGAAGTCTTGATCAGCAGAACCCGCAAACTATTTGACCTCGACCACAGTGCCCTGCAACCGCTGCAAGGCTTCGTTCACCGCTTGCGGCATCAGCTGGCGCAGGCAGTTGTAATGACCAAAGCGGCACGTGCGATCAAAGCACGGGCTGCATTCGATACCCAGGCGCACGATCTCGACATGTTCGGCCAGCGGTGGCGTGAAGCCCGGCGACGTCGAGCCGTACACCGCCACCAACGGGCGGTTCAGTGCCGCCGCGACGTGCATCAGGCCGGAATCGTTGGACACCACCGAATCGGCGCAGGACATCAGGTCGATGGCCTCGGCCAGGGACGTGCCGCCGCTGAGGTTCACCGACTCTTCACGCAGGCCGGGAATCAGCCGCGCGCGAATGTCTTCGCCCACGGCGTGATCATTTTTCGAACCGAACAGCCAGACTTGCCAGCCTTCGCGAATCTTCGCTTCGGCGACCTGGGCGTAATGCTCGGACGGCCAGCGCTTGGACTCGCCAAACTCGGCGCCGGGGCACAGCGCCAACACCGGACGGTCGAGGCTCAGGCCGAATTTGGCCAGCGCCGCTTCACGGGTGACCGGATCGATCTGCAAGCTCGGGCGCGGATACGGTTTCGGCAGTTCAAGGCCGGGCTCGTACGCCAGCGCCATGAAGCGCTCGATCATCAGCGGGTAACGTTCTTTGTCCAGCGTGCGCACGTCATTGAGCAGGCCGTAGCGGAACTCGCCACGCCAGCCGGTGCGTTTCGGGATGCCGGCGAAGAACGGCACCAGCGCCGACTTCAGGGAATTGGGCAGCAGGATCGCCTGGTCGTACTGACCGGCCAGGGATTTGCCGATGCGCCGACGCGTCGCCAGTTCCAGCGCGCCGTGGCCGAGCGGAAAGCTCAAGGCCTGGCGAACTTCGGGCATGCGCTCAAGAATCGGCCGGCTCCACTCGGGGGCCAGCACGTCGATTTCGCATTGCGGGTGGCGTTGCTTGAGACACTGAAACAGTGTCTGCGCCATCACCATGTCACCGACCCAACTGGGCCCAACGATCAGAATTTTCATGTGGTTTCCAAAAACGAACCGGGGAGGCATACGCCTCCCCGCCTCGAGAATTCTACAAAACACTGCAGATCTACTGTGGGAGTGAGCCTGCTCGCGATGGCGGCGTGACAGTCAACATAAATGCTACATGTTACGGCCTCATCGCGAGCAGGCTCGCTCCCACATTTGAATTTCGTCGCTCCAACTGGCGAGATTCAGCTCAATCCCAGCTCGCGCCAGATCCGCAATACCTGCCGCCGCTCGTCCGCGAACTGGTCGCCCGGTATCACCCCGGCGTCCTTCTGCAAGGCCTGCCGGTGCGCGGCGGAGCGGTAGGCTTTATAGGCCTCGCGCAACAGGCTGGCGTCTTCGGCGGGCATCAGCCCTTCGTGTTCCAGCTCTTCCAGAATGCGGATATTGTCGGTCCAGCGCAGCAATGGCGGGTGTGTTTCGGACCACGCCAGAGCCGCGTATTGCACCATAAATTCAATATCGACGATACCTCCCGCGTCCTGCTTGAGATCGAACGGCGCCGTGGCTTCGAAGGCATTCGCCCCGGTGCCGGCCGCGGTGCTCTTGCTGCCAAGGTTATCGCGCATCTTCGCGCGCATCTCACTGACCTCCTGACGCAAGGTCGGCAAATCCCGAACTTTGCCCAATATCGCCGCGCGAACCTTCTCGAACGCCTGGCCGACATCCTGACTGCCCACCAGCACCCGCGCCCGTACCAGCGCCTGATGCTCCCAGGTCCAGGCTTCGTTTTCCTGATAACGGGCAAACGCCCCGAGCGAACTCACCAGCAGGCCCGAAGCACCGGATGGTCGCAGGCGCATGTCCACCTCATACAGCTGACCGGAGTTGGTCTGGGCGGTGAGCAAGTGAATGATCCGCTGCCCCAGCCGGGTGAAAAATTGCGCGCCGTCGATCGGTTTCGGCCCGTCGGTTTCTGCCTGCGGATCGCCATCATGAATGAACACCAGGTCCAGGTCCGAACCATGCCCGAGTTCCAGACCGCCGACTTTCCCGTAACCGACAATGATGAAGCCGGGATCGCACAAGGTGCCATCGGTGCGCTGCGGCGTGCCGTACTTGGCCACGGTCTGGCGCCAGGCCAGGGCAAGCACTTGTTCGAGGATCGCTTCAGCGAGCCAGGTCAGGTAATCACTGACTTTCATCAGCGGCAGGCTGCCGGCGATTTCCGACGCGGCGACGCGCAAACGGTGCGCCAGTTTGAAATGACGCAGGGCTTCCATTTGTTGTTCGAGGTCATCCTCGGGGATTCGCGTCAGGCGCTCGCGCAACTCGGCGGCCAGTTCCGGCGCCAAGGGCGGCTTGAACAACCGGCCTTCGTTGAGCAATTCGTCGAGCAGCAGCGGGAAGCGCGTGATCTGTTCAGCGATCCACGGGCTCGCGGCGCACAAGGTCAGCAAACGTCGCAGCGCGCCGGGGTTTTCAGTCAGCAGCACCAGGTACGCGGAGCGTCGGGCCACCGCTTCGACCAGTGGCAGCACGCGCTCCAGCACCAGGTCCGGGTTGGCGTGCTCGACCGCCTGGGCCAGCAACCGTGGAATGAACGCATCAAGGCGTTCGCGCCCCAGACGCTGCATCGCGCGCAATTGCGGGCTGCTGCGCAGGCTGGCCAAGGCCTTCAGCGCTTTGGTGGCATCGGCGAAACCGCCCTCCTCCAATTGGCGACAAGCGGCCTCTTCGTCCTGCGCCTCCTCCCACAATGGCAGCCATTCACCGCCGACCACCACTTCGCTTTCGGTGCCTTCCTCTTCATCAGGGTCGGCGATCACCTGGCCAAAGTGCCAGGCCACGCGACCGCGCCAATACATCAGCTGCTCATGAAAGGCGTCCCAATCGGCGAAGCCCAACATAAAGGCAATGCGCGCCTGATCCTGCGCCCCGTCCGGCAACATCTGCGTCTGGCGGTCGGCAATCGCCTGGATCGCGTGCTCGGTGTAACGCAGGAATTCGTAGCCTTCGCGCAGCTCGCTGACCACCGTCGGCGGCAGGTAACCCTGACCTTCCAGCGTGCTCAGTACTTTTAATAGAGGACGTTGTTGCAGGCTCAGATCGCGGCCACCGTGGATCAGCTGGAACGCCTGGGCGATAAACTCGACTTCGCGGATGCCGCCGGAGCCGAGCTTGATGTTGTCGGCCATGCCTTTGCGCCGAACTTCCTGCTGAATCAGCTGCTTCATCGTGCGCAGCGCTTCGATGGCGGAGAAGTCCAGGTAACGCCGGTAAACGAACGGGCGCAGCATGTCTTGCAGCTGTGCGCCGGCCACCTGGTCGCCGGCCACCACCCGCGACTTGATCATCGCGTAGCGTTCCCAGTCACGGCCCTGATCCTGGTAATACTGCTCCAGCGCGTTGAAGCTCAACACCAGCGCACCCGACGAACCGTAAGGGCGCAGGCGCATGTCGACGCGGAACACGAAGCCGTCAACGGTCATCGGGTCCAGCGCCTTGATCACGCGCTGACCGAGGCGGATGAAGAACTCCTGATTATCCAGCGAGCGTTTCACGCCGACGGTTTCGCCGCCCTCGGGGTAGGCGAAGATCAGGTCGATGTCCGACGACAGGTTCAACTCGACCGCGCCGAGTTTGCCCATGCCGAGAATGACCATTTGCTGCGGCTCGCCGCTGCGCCGGCCGGTGGGCACGCCAAACTGCTGGCAATGCCGCGAGTACAACCACTGATAGGCCTGATCGATGCTCGCATCGGCCATGTCCGAGAGGTCGCGGCAGGTCTGGACCAGATCGGCCTGACGGGTCAGGTCGCGCCAGATGATCCGCACTTGATGGCGGGTGCGCTGGCGACGCAGGGCGCGACCGAGCTCGTCTTCGGTTTCAGCCGCGTTCACCGCTGCCGCAATCTGCGCGCACAGTTCGCCGGGAGCATAGCCACGGTCCAGCTCACCGGACTGCACCAGCGCCAGCAACATCAAAGGGTCACGTGCGCTCTGTTCAATCACGAAGTCGCTGGCGGCGGTGACGCGGGCGAATTGCGCCCAGCGCTCAGGCGTCCAGGCGGACAGGCCATGATCATCATCAAGAGCATCGACGGCCGCACGGAACGACTGCTCGGCGCGGGTGACAAACGGCAGGAGAATGCCGGGCAGTTCAGCAAGCGTAGGGAGGCTCATGGTCTATCCTTGATCGGCGTGTAGGAGGCTGCATGTAGTGAATTTTCAAATTGCACTACCTGATCGACTGTCGAACAAAGGTTAGAAATAGCTGAAATTTCTTTATTTTTGGCAGGCAGCATCAAGCTTTCACCTTTTTCGGTTGGCAAAAGACCAACCTTAACGATTATTCTCACAACGTAGCCGGAGGCCACAAGCCGCTCATCTGTAGTTTTACTACTCGTATATACATTCGAATAGCTGAAATGCCCGATGATTTGTAGTAAAACTACACGCCGCCGAATCCTACCTCTCGGCAATCCAAGAATTTATATCGTCTGCCCACAAGGCCAGTCGCAAACTCAGGCAACCGATTCTGGAAGCCTTTCCGCCCTGGAGCAAGCCATGCAAGACCTCGATCCCGTCGAAACCCAGGAATGGCTGGACGCCCTGGAATCGGTTCTCGACAAAGAAGGCGAAGACCGTGCTCACTATCTGATGACCCGTATGGGCGAACTCGCAACCCGCAGCGGTTCGCAATTGCCTTACGCCATCACCACGCCATACCGCAACACCATTCCCGTTACCCACGAAGCACGCATGCCTGGCGACCTGTTCATGGAACGCCGCATTCGCTCGCTGGTACGCTGGAACGCGATGGCCATGGTGATGCGCACGAACCTGAAAGATTCTGACCTGGGCGGTCACATCTCCAGCTTCGCTTCCAGCGCAACCCTGTACGACATCGGCTTCAACTATTTCTTCCAGGCCCCGACCGACGAACACGGCGGCGACCTGATCTACTTCCAGGGCCACACCTCGCCAGGCGTTTACGCCCGTGCGTTCATGGAAGGCCGCATCACCGAAGACCAGATGAACAACTTCCGCCAGGAAGTGGACGGTCAGGGCCTGTCGTCCTACCCGCACCCTTGGCTGATGCCTGATTTCTGGCAGTTCCCGACTGTATCCATGGGTCTGGGCCCGATCCAGGCGATCTACCAGGCGCGCTTCATGAAGTACCTGGAAGCCCGTGGCTTCATTCCGGAAGGCAAGCAGAAAGTCTGGTGCTTCCTGGGCGACGGCGAGTGTGACGAGCCGGAATCCCTGGGCGCGATCTCGCTGGCTGGCCGCGAGAAGCTCGACAACCTGATCTTCGTCATCAACTGCAACCTGCAGCGCCTCGACGGCCCGGTTCGCGGCAACGGCAAGATCATCCAGGAACTCGAAGGCGTGTTCCGCGGTGCTCAGTGGAACGTGACCAAAGTCATCTGGGGTCGTTTCTGGGACCCACTGCTGGCCAAAGACGTCGACGGCATCCTGCAACGTCGCATGGACGAAGTCATCGACGGCGAGTACCAGAACTACAAAGCCAAAGACGGCGCGTTCGTGCGTGAACACTTCTTCAACACGCCAGAACTCAAGGCGATGGTTGCAGACCTGTCCGACGACGAGATCTGGAAACTCAACCGTGGCGGCCACGACCCGTACAAGGTCTACGCGGCGTACCACGAAGCGGTCAACCACAAAGAACAACCGACCGTCATCCTGGCCAAGACCATCAAAGGTTATGGCACCGGTGCCGGCGAAGCGAAAAACACTGCGCACAACACCAAGAAAGTCGACGTCGACAGCCTGAAGTTGTTCCGTGATCGTTTCGACATCCCGGTCAAAGACGACGAGCTGGAAAACCTGCCGTTCTTCAAGCCAGAACCAAACAGCGCCGAAGCCCGCTACCTGAGCGAGCGCCGCACTGCACTGGGCGGCTTCGTGCCACAGCGCCGCGCGCAGAGCTTCAGCGTACCGACGCCATCGCTGGATACGCTCAAGGCGATCCTCGACGGCTCGGGCGACCGTGAAATTTCCACCACCATGGCCTTCGTGCGGATCCTCGCGCAGCTGGTCAAGGACAAGGAAATCGGCCCGCGCATCGTTCCGATCATCCCGGACGAAGCCCGTACCTTCGGTATGGAAGGCATGTTCCGTCAGTTGGGCATCTACTCGTCCGTCGGCCAGCTCTACGAGCCAGTCGATAAAGACCAGGTGATGTTCTACAAGGAAGACAAAAAGGGCCAGATCCTCGAAGAAGGCATCAACGAAGCGGGCGCCATGAGCTCCTTCATCGCTGCCGGTACTTCGTACTCCAGCCACAACCAGCCAATGCTGCCGTTCTACATCTTCTACTCGATGTTCGGCTTCCAGCGTATCGGCGACCTGGCCTGGGCTGCCGGCGACAGCCGTACCCGTGGCTTCCTGATCGGCGGCACCGCCGGCCGGACCACGCTGAACGGCGAAGGCCTGCAACACGAAGACGGTCACAGCCACATCCTGGCTGCCACCATCCCGAACTGCCGCACCTATGATCCAACCTACGGCTACGAGCTGGCGGTGATCATTCAGGACGGCATGAAGAAGATGACCGAAGAGCAGCAGGACGTTTTCTACTACATCACCGTGATGAACGAGTCCTACCAGCAGCCAGCCATGCCGGCCGGTGTCGAGGAAGGCATCATCAAGGGCATGTACCTGCTCGAAGAAGACACCCGCGAAGCGGCGCACCACGTTCAGCTGATGGGCTCCGGCACCATCCTGCGTGAAGTCCGTGAAGCGGCGAAGATCCTGCGTGAGCAGTTCAACGTTGGCGCCGACGTGTGGAGCGTTACCAGCTTCAACGAACTGCGTCGCGATGGCCTGGCCGTCGAGCGCACCAACCGTCTGCACCCTGGCCAGAAGCCTAAACTGAGCTACGTCGAAGAGTGCCTGAACGGCCGTCAAGGTCCGGTCATCGCGTCTACCGACTACATGAAGCTGTTCGCTGAGCAAATTCGTCAGTGGGTCCCGTCCAAGGAATTCAAAGTCCTGGGCACCGACGGTTTCGGCCGCAGTGACAGCCGCAAAAAGCTGCGTCACTTCTTCGAAGTCGATCGTCATTTCGTGGTGTTGGCAGCCCTGGAAGCATTGGCTGACCGTGGTGACATCGAACCTAAAGTGGTGGCTGAAGCCATCGCCAAGTTCGGTATCAACCCGGAAAAACGCAACCCACTGGACTGCTGAGGAGAGATTCTGTGAGCGAACTCATTCGCGTACCTGACATCGGCAGCGGTGAAGGTGAAGTAATTGAACTGTTTGTGAAGGTCGGCGACCGTATCGAAGCCGACCAGAGCATCCTGACACTTGAGTCGGACAAGGCGAGCATGGAAGTGCCTGCGCCGAAGGCCGGTATCATCAAGAGCCTGAAAGTGAAGCTGGGCGACCGCCTGAAAGAAGGCGACGAACTGCTGGAGCTGGAAGTCGAAGGTGCCGCTGCTGCGGCTCCTGCGGCTGCCGCGCCTGCAGCCAAAGCCGCAGAGAAACCGGCCGCTGCTCCAGCGCCGGCCGCTCCTGCTGCTGCGCCAGCTGCCGCTTCGGTTCAGCAAGTGCACGTGCCGGACATCGGTTCGGCGGGCAAGGCCCAGATCATCGAGATCCAGGTCAAGGTCGGCGACACCGTCGAGGCTGATCAGTCGCTGATCACCCTGGAATCCGACAAGGCGAGCATGGAAATTCCATCGCCTGCCGCTGGCGTGATCAAAGCCATCAGCGTCAAGCTCAACGACGAAGTCGGCACCGGCGACCTGATTCTGGACCTGGAAGTGGCAGGTGCTGCGGCACCGGCTGCGGCCGCGCCAGCTCAGGCTGCTGCTCCTGCCGCTGCACCTGCGCCAGCCGCTGCCGCCCCGGCCGCACCGGTTGCCGACAGCGTTCAGGACATTCACGTCCCGGACATCGGTTCGGCGGGCAAGGCCAAGATCATCGAAGTATTGGTCAAGGCCGGTGACACCGTCGCCGCCGACCAGTCGCTGATCACCCTGGAATCCGACAAGGCGAGCATGGAAATCCCATCGCCTGCCGCTGGCGTGGTGGAAAGCATTTCCATCAAGCTGGATGACGAAGTCGGTACCGGCGACCTGATCCTGAAGCTGAAAGTCAAAGGCGCTGCGCCTGCTGCTGCCCCGGCTGCGGCGTCGGCTCCAGCCGCTGCGGCACCGAGCGCTCCTGCGCCAGCCGCCGCTGCTCCTGCTGCTCCAGCACCAGCGGCGGCCCCGGCCAAATCGGGCGCCAAGGTTCACGCAGGCCCTGCGGTACGCCAACTGGCCCGCGAATTCGGTGTAGAGCTGAGCGCGGTCAGCCCAAGCGGCCCGCACGGTCGTGTGCTGAAAGAAGACGTGCAGGTTTACGTCAAAGCCATGATGCAGAAGGCCAAGGAAGCACCGGCCGCTGCTGCCGGCGCAACCGGTGGCGCGGGCATCCCGCCGATTCCGGTCGTGGACTTCAGCCGCTTCGGTGAAACCGAAGAAGTGCCGATGACTCGCCTGATGCAAATCGGCGCGTCGAGCCTGCACCGCAGCTGGTTGAACATCCCGCACGTGACTCAGTTCGATTCGGCTGATATCACCGAGCTGGAAGCGTTCCGTATCGCTCAGAAATCCGTTGCAGAGAAGGCCGGCGTCAAGCTGACCATCCTGCCGCTGCTGCTCAAATCCTGCGCGCACATGCTCAAGGAACTGCCGGACTTCAACAGTTCGCTGGCACCAAGCGGCAAGGCGATCATCCGCAAGAAGTACGTGAACATCGGCTTCGCCGTCGACACCCCTGAAGGCCTGCTGGTTCCGGTCATCAAGAACGTCGACCAGAAGAGCCTGTTGCAACTGGCAGCCGAAGCCGCTGCGCTGGCTGCCAAAGCCCGCGACAAGAAGCTCACCGCTGACGACATGCAAGGCGCCTGCTTCACCATTTCCAGCCTCGGCCACATTGGCGGCACCGGCTTCACGCCGATCGTCAACGCGCCGGAAGTGGCGATCCTCGGTGTTTCCAAGGCAACCATCCAGCCAGTCTGGGACGGCAAAGCCTTCCAGCCGAAACTGATGCTGCCGCTGTCGCTGTCCTACGATCACCGTGTGATCAACGGCGCCGCTGCTGCACGCTTCACCCAGCGTCTGAGCAGCCTGCTGGCAGACATCCGCACCATCTTGCTGTAACACCGGCCGGCCCTCCTTCACCGGAGGGCCGCTCGCGTTTCACGTTTTCCGAGCGCCACGCTCGTACCTCAACCCCGCCAATTTGGCGGGGCTTTTTTTGACTTGAAGAAAGTCACTTTCCTACGTTCGTGGCTGAGTTAGCCCACAACTCGAATCCACTTCGGCACGATATTTTCTGCCGGTCTCCCACTAGGCTTGGTTATACAAATGACTAACTAAAGGTTTAGTCGGCTTACTTATTTAGTTAATACCCCTTCGAATGGATTCGAATATGTTTAAACCTACAGTCGGCCCGATTATTGGCCACACTACAACTCAACATGCCCGTATTTTTTTACGTGGCGAGTTACAAAAAGACACTTTGGTGTTTGGTGGAATTCGTTATCGACGCAGCGGTGATACGCCGTGGTCCAAAGCAATATTCAAACAACTGACAAGCACGCGAGACATGTGTGACGTCTTTGCCCTCAACGATCTCGCCACCGATACCGAGTACGAATACCAGGCAGGCTGGTTCAGCCCCATGAGCCCCGTGCACACCGTGGAGACGGTTCAGGAACTGCCGCTGCAATGGCCCAGGCATGTCTACCGTTTCAGCACCCAGTCCGGCAATCCCGCAGCGCCACGGGCTTACATCGTCGGGTCATGCCGTTACCTGCGGATGACGGTCGGCGCACCTTCGTTCCCGCACCTGGGCGACCGGATCTTTGCCTCCATCACCAACCTGGCGCAGCGCGCCGAAACGCCCATCAGCGCCCTGTTGATGACCGGCGACCAAGTCTATATCGACGACTTGAACATCATCGCCCCTGATCGGGAATACAAAGAAATACTCAGCAAGTACCGCATGGCTTTTTCCCAGCCGCACATTTCAAAGTTGATGTCCGGCACGCCGACTTACATGATCCTCGACGACCATGAAATCGAAGACAACTGGCCCACCAATAAAAACAAAAACGATGACTTTCTCTATAACAATGCCATCGCCGCTTATGAGTTATATCAAGCCAGCCATAGCCCGGCCCATGAGTTGCTTGAAGATGGAAACATCCGTCAGCACTTGGAGCGCTATTGGTATCAATTCACCAACGGGGATATCGAATGGTTTGTCACTGACAGCCGGACCCGACGCAACCTGTCGGCCGGCGACCGGCGCATTCTCGACGAAGAGCAGGAGCTGGCCCTGTGCGAATGGCTGATCCACAGCCCGGCCCGGGTCAAATTCGTGGTCACCAGCGTGATGTTCTACCCCGACCGAAAACGCCTGGGCGATGACGCCTGGAAAGCCTTTCCGGAGCAACGACTACGGCTGCTGGAGACCATTCGTACACGCCGCATCAAGAATGTGTTCTTCGTGTCCGGTGATGTGCACGGCTCCCTGACCAGTCGATTGACCCACAGCGAAGACCCGGACTTCGAGGTGCACACCATCGTCTCCTCGCCGCTGTGCAACAGCAAACTGCTGCCCTACGCCAAAGCCTCCACCTTCATCCTTGATCAGCCATTGGTGCGGACTGCCGCCGGAGATTATCGGCATGAACTGACCAGCCAGGTCATCAGCCAGGACAATTTCGCGCACCTGATCGTTGAGCCAGAACAGATCCGCGTCAGTTATTACGACCGCGACGGCAAACTTTTACAGTCGACGAGCATTACGTTGCGGTGATGCCGAAAACATCGCCAGCAAGCCGGCTCCTACAGGATTTACGCGATCCCCCGTAGGAGCCAGCTTGCTGGCGATAGCGGTCTCAAACTCTGCGCCGCCCTTCAGGCCGCCATCGCTGGCAAGCCAGGCTCCTACAGGTCCGGTGTCGCCCCGCAGATCGAGAATTACCCCACCTCCCCTGTAAGAGCCGGCTTGCTGGCGATAGCGGCCCCGAATTTTGCGCCGCCCTTCAGGCCGCCATCGCTGGCAAGCCAGGCTCCTACAGGTCCGGTGTCGCCCCGCAGATCGAGAATTACCCCACCTCCCCTGTAGGAGCCGGCTTGCTGGCGATAGCGGCCTCAAATTTTGCGCCGCCCTTCAGGCCGCCATCGCTGGCAAGCCAGGCTCCTACAGGTTCGGTGTCGCTCCGCAGATCGAGAAATCACGCAAACCTCTGTAGGAGCCAGCTTGCTGGCGATCAGCCGCAACGCTTTTTCCAGCGAAATACGTTAGTTTTCAGCCATTACTGAAGAAATGTTCACGCCGGCCGACATATTCTTATAGCACTTGGCCTTCATGTCTCTTGTCAGTCGGTGTCGCAATGATGCAACCTTGCCGCAGGCAACAGTAAAGAGGGCGAGAGCCCGGCGCGATCAGCACATTCGAAGCGAGTTACCCTCCATGAAAAGCCAACCCGATGCCGCCAGCCGTATGGTGGCCGAGGTAGTGACGCAGTTGCCGGTGCCCTCGCGGCTCGGCATGCTGCGTTTCGAACGGCTGAATGAACCCAGCTGGGCGCTGCTGTTTCTCGATCCCAATTGCGAGCGACAGTTCGGCCTGCCCGCGGTGGAACTCTGTGCGCTGGTCGGTTCGCCCTATGCCAGCCTGATGGAGCCCGAAGCGCGCTATCAGCTGCATGACGCGGTCCAGCAACAACTCACCGACAGCCCGCACTACCTGATCCGCTACACCTTGCACACCGCCGCAGGCACCCTGAGCCTGCTGGAACTGGGCGAAGCCTACAAACAACACAATCGACACCTGCTGCGCGGCTACCTGCTGGTGGTCGATGGCATGTTCCAAGGCGATCCGCTGCTGCCGGCGCTGGACCTCGAAACCCAGAACTCGCGCTTGCAGATCGCCCTGGAACTCAATCAGCGCGCCCAACAGGAGCAGCTCCTGCACCTGGACCGCGTGCGCGCCCAGCAAGACTTGATCCTGCTGCTGACCCGCCAGCGCTACAGCACCGGCAACTCCCTGCAAGAAGCCGCCGAGCTGATCACCCGCAGCGCCTGTGACATCTACGAAATCGACTGCGCCAGCCTGTGGAACCTCGACGGTTCGATGTTGGTGCCGATCTCGGCGTATCACCGCGCCACCCAGGAATACGCCCTACCGGAGCCAATCGACATCAGCGGCTTCCCCGATTACATGGACGCGCTGCACGGCAGCCGTGCAATCGATGCCCACAATGCGATTCGCGATCCGCGCACCCGGGAAATGGCCGAAAGCCTGCGCCCGCGTGATGTGAACGCGATGCTCGACGCCAGCATTCGTGTCGATGGCCAAGTGGTCGGCGTGCTCTGCCTGGAGCAGACCGGTGCGACCCGCGCCTGGCAGTCCGACGAAATCGCCTTCGCCGGCGAGCTGGCCGACCAGTTCGCCCAGGTCATCAACAACCACAACCGTCGCACCGCCACCAGCGCCCTGCACCTGTTCCAGCGTGCGGTCGAGCAAAGTGCCAACGCCTTTTTGCTGGTCAATTGCGACGGCGTGGTGGAATACGTCAACCCGAGTTTCACCGCGATCACCCAGTACTCCACCGAAGAAGTCCACGGCCAGCGACTGTCGGAACTGCCGGCCCTGGAAAACCTCAGTGAACTGCTGTTCGACGCGCCCTCGGCGCTGGCCAAGAGCAACAGTTGGCAGGGTGAATTCAAGAGCCGCCGCAAAAACCTCGAACCCTACTGGGGCCAGTTGTCGATTTCCAAGGTGTACGGCGACAACCGTGAGCTGACGCATTACATCGGCATCTACGAAGACATCACCCAGACCAAACTCGCCCAGCAACGCATCGAGCGCCTGGCCTACACCGACAACCTCACCAACCTCGGAAACCGCCCGGCGTTCATCCGTAATCTCGATGAGCGCTTCGCCCGAGACAGCGATACCCCGATCAGTCTGCTGCTGGTGGACATCGACAACTTCAAGCGGATCAACGACAGCCTCGGCCACCAGACCGGCGACAAACTGCTGATCAGCCTGGCCCGACGCCTGCGCAACAGCCTGATCCCGAGCGGCAGCCTGGCGCGTTTTGCCAGTAACGAATTCGCCGTGCTGCTGGACAACACCGACCTCGCGATGGGCCAGCAAGTCGCCAACCAACTGCTGGCGACCCTCGACAAACCGATGTTCGTCGACAACCAGCTGATCAGCGTCACCGGCTCCGTGGGCCTGGCCTGCGCGCCGCTGCACGGCCGCGACCCGCAAACCCTGATGCGTAACGCCGGGCTCGCGCTGCACAAGGCCAAGGCCAACGGCAAGCATCAGGTTCAGGTGTTCACCGAAGCGCTGAACGCCGAGGCCAGTTACAAACTGTTCGTCGAGAACAACCTGCGCCGCGCCCTGACGCAGAACGAGCTGGACGTGTTCTACCAGCCGAAACTGTGCCTGCGCAGCGGTCGCCTGCTGGGCATGGAAGCGTTGCTGCGCTGGAACCATCCGGAAAAAGGCATGATCCGCCCGGACCAGTTCATCAGCGTCGCCGAAGAAACCGGGTTGATCATCCCGATCGGCAAATGGATCGCCCGCCAGGCCTGCCGCATGAGCAAAGACCTGACGGCCGCCGGCCTGGGCAATCTGCAAGTGGCGATCAACCTGTCGCCCAAGCAGTTCTCCGACCCGGACCTGGTGTCGTCGATTGCCAACATCCTCAAGGAAGAAGCGCTGCCACCAAGCCTGCTGGAGCTGGAACTGACCGAAGGCCTGCTGCTGGAAGCCACCGAAGACACCCACTTGCAGCTCGACCAGCTCAAGCGCCTGGGCCTGACCCTGGCCATGGACGACTTCGGCACCGGTTACTCGTCGCTCAGTTACTTGAAAAAATTCCCCATCGACATCATTAAGATTGATCGAAGCTTCATTCACGAAATCCCGGACAACCAGGACGACATGGAAATCACCTCCGCGGTGATCGCCATGGCCCACAACCTGAAACTCAAGGTCGTGGCTGAAGGCATCGAGACGGCCGAACAGCTGGCTTTCCTGCGCCGCCACCGCTGCGACGTCGGCCAGGGCTACCTGTTCGACCGACCGATTCCGGGCTCCGAGCTGATCGAAAAGCTCAAGCGCTACCCACGCGGCCCAATCGCCTGACTGCCCCACCGCAATCCCCCCCTGTAGGAGCGAGACCGGCTTGCCGGCGATGGCGGTGTGTCATCCAACGTAGATGTTGGATTTGCCGACCTCTTCGCGAGCAGGCTCACTCCTACATTGGGTAGTGCGTTACCGGGCAGCATTGGGCAAACTGGCGGTCTGACTACCTACATTTCAACCTGACTGAGAGGACTGATCATGGTTCTGCGCTCGGAAATTCTGGTGAACAAAAACGTGCTCCCTACTAAAGAACAAGCTCTGCCTGGCCGCGAATCCCCGATGACCGTGCCGGAAAAACACTTCGTCCACGACGCCCCGCTGCTGGGCCCGTTCGCCATGGACGTGGACTTTGCGATCTTCGGCCTGGGTTGCTTCTGGGGTGCTGAGCGCAAGTTCTGGCAGCGCGAAGGTGTGGTGAGTACGGCGGTGGGTTACGCCGGTGGCTTCACGCCGAACCCGACGTATGAAGAAGTCTGCTCGGGCCTGACCGGCCACAGCGAAGTGGTACTGGTGGTCTACGAGCCGGCGAAAGTCAGCTATGAAGAACTGCTGAAAATGTTCTGGGAACTGCACAACCCGACTCAGGGTATGCGCCAGGGCAATGACATCGGCACTCAGTACCGCTCGGTGGTCTACGCCACCAACCCGACGCAACTGGAATCGGCCAAGAACAGCGAAAAAGTGTTCCAGGCCGAACTGACCAAGGCGGGTAAAGGCACCATCACCACCGAAATCGAAGAAGCGCCGACGTTCTACTTCGCCGAGGCCTATCACCAGCAGTACCTGGCGAAAAACCCTGAAGGCTACTGCGGGATTGGCGGCACCGGCGTCACCTGCCCGATCTGATTTTCGGGCCCCAAAAGCTTCGCGGGCAAGTCGGATCGCCGCACCGCTCGCTCCTACAGGATCGATGTCTGACCACACTCTTGTGATCGACATAAATCCCTGTAGGAGCGAGGCTTGCCCGCGAAGGCGTCCTGTCAGACACCATCAATGCAACTGATCAGCAATCAACTCTCGGCGATCAACCAATCCATCTGCCACCCACCCTGGGTTTGTCCCAACTTCTTGGACAACCACGGCAGCAGCTCACGCAATTCCTCTTCCAGCCCCCACGGCGGGTTCGCGATCGCCAACCCGGAACCGTTCAGACTGTTCGGCGTATCCAGCGGATGCACCAGCAACTCCACCCGCAACAACTTCGGCGCGCCCGTGCCGGCCAGATCCTGATAGAAACGACGCAACATGCGCTGGTCCTTCACCGGGTACCAGATCGCTGCCACGGTTTGGCGCATCCGGCCAATCGCTTCTTTCAGCGACGCCGCACAACGCTGCATCTCATCGAGCTGTTCAAACGGCGGATCAATCAACATCACCGCCCGCTTCTCCTGCACCGGCAACATCGCACGCGGCACATGCCAGCCTTCGCCGAGGTGAACCTTCACGCGACGGTCGCCCGCCATGTTGTCCTTGAGCAACACACCGTCTTCGGGGTGCTTCTCGTTGAGCATCACCCGATCCTGCGGCCGCGTCAGACGGCGCGCCAGCTCTGGCGACCCCGGGTAATAGCGCAACTGGCCATCCGGGTTCATGTCGTGCAGCACCTTCATGTAATCGGCGGTCAGTTCCGGCAGATCCGGCTGATCCCACAACCGTGCGATGCCTTCCAGGTACTCACCGGTACGGCTCGCCTGATCGCCTTGCAGGTCATACAGACCAATGCCGGCGTGAGTGTCGAGATAGGCAAACGGCTGCTCCTTGCGCGACATCAGGGCGATGAGGCGGGTCAAGGTCAGGTGTTTGAACACATCGGCGTGATTGCCGGCATGGAAGGCGTGACGATAATTCATGATTGCTCCTGCGAAGGCCGGGAAGTTTACCTTGTACCGAGGCGAACGTCAGGGCTTCGCGGCTGAGCGGGCAGTGACACCACACAAACCCTGTGGCGAGGGAGCTTGCTCCCTCGCCACAACAGCGTCCGGCGCTACTCCGAACGCCGCGCTTTCAACCGCCGCCCCAGCACATCCAGCACATCACACCCATCCCGCAACGGAATGGCGCAGAGCAATGTAAAGTCACTAAGGATGAAAGACTGACATTCGATCGAGCCACGCATCGACAGGTTTTCCATTACTTGGGTGACTGCGCGGATTCGATAGCTGGCCGCGTCGTATAAAACGTCGAGTGGTGCGAGGGTATCGACGAACAAGGTGGGCATGTCGTCGCAGTTACTGGTCAGAGCCATGAAACGGCTTTTGGGTGGAGGAGTTGGTTTTTCGTAGGGTGGATCGGGGTGAAGATTAGTCATTTTTAAACCTCTGGTAAGAAGGGAAGCTACCATCGGCCTTCCTACAGGCTTGGGTGGCAGCTATACGCGGGGTAGGAATATCGAGACCAGAGAACTCGACCACGCCGAAGCGTGCCCGCGCAGAGCCGCCGCAACTGATCTTACGGACGCACGTTGCCGGCCGCAAATACAGGTGACGACGCCAAAGCGTCCTCTCTAGTCTTGAAGGGTTCCTACACCCTGCCACTGAATTTTCAGTGACCACCAGAGACTATCGATGGAATGCACTTCCCACCAGTTCATGCAAACCGCTACAACTTGAAGGAAACTTCCGACGACCTTGCCCAGAAATTTCGCAGCCTGTAAGACCGCCTTCGCGGGCAAGCCTCGCTCCTACAGAATTGAGGCACACCGCCAAAAATGGGAACAACCCCAATCCTGTAGGAGCGAGGCTTGCCCGCGAATTGAGCGCGAAGCGCTCATAAAATCTATCTGTCTCAGAGATAACAAGCCTTACCAGGTTGATTGATCTTCGAGGCTGGCTTTATGAAGGTCGTCTTTCCAAACTTCTTGCGCTAATACGTAGACATCCTGAAGAAATTCCCGAGGGTTCTCCAGTTCGTACCACTCGCCACGTGGCCAACTCGCAGCCTCATCCTCGTCAATATCAAACAGTCGCTGAAAGTCATAGTTTTCATCATTTAGTTTATTTGCAAGATACTCCACCAAAACAAATTTATGCCTATAAGACAAATAGTTTAAATTCAAACCGCGCTTTCTAATCAGCTCAACCCTGTCTTCTTTATTATTAGGATCATAGACCTCAAGTTCTGCACCTAAAGTTTCTTCGCGATCATAAACACTAAAAACTCCGATAAACCACATTAAATCCGGGTTGAATTCTTCATCTAAAAATGGGTCGCGCAACATTATTTTTTCTCCGACGGAAAGCCTGTATAAGGCCGAGTCACATCGTCCTTATCAAACTTAACTTCAAACCAATTCAGATCTTCATTTAGTTTAGGATCATTTATGTTCTGTCTGTTTGGCTTGTAACCACGACCAGCGCCAGGAAGCTCCAACCGTACAATCGGGTCTTGGTTGTGGTCTCTCCCCGTATGAGGGCTCAGTCCCAATGCCTCCCTAGTCAATGCCTTGTTTAAAGCATTGAGATGAACCCTCCAGTTACTGAACTGAGAGCTCGGATTACCTCGTGCACCTCTTGGGATTCTTCCAGTGTGAGGATCCGCTCCGTTAATGGCCCGCTGCTTAAGCGCCGCATCAGATATTTCTGAGCTGTGCTTTTTAACGGTGTGCATGTCGTACTTATGTTCCATCGCCTCGACCCTTCCCCTGGCATTAGCTTCCGCCAACTCATCAATCCTTGCCCGCCGCTGATCAGCCGTCATTTTCGGCAGCGGCGGCTCACCCTCATCAACCTTAGCGCCAGACGTATCATCCGGCGCCCCACACCCAGGCTTGTTCGGTGGCGGACAATTCCCGCTCAACCCCAACGGATCAACCCACCCCGTCGGATTCAGCGCGTACCGATACCCGTTCAGCCCACCCGCCAACTTGACCGGATCCGGCGTCAGGTACCGCCCCACCTCCGGATCATAGTACCGATGCCGGTTGTAATGCAGGCCGCTCTCGACATCGAAGTACTGCCCTTGAAACCGCAGCGGCTGCTCAAGTTGCTCGCCCCCACCGAACGCCAACCGCGTAACTTTTCCGTAGGCGTTGTACTTCGCCGACCAGACAATTTCACCGCCGTAATCGGTCAGTTCCTGCGGCGTACCCAGGTGATCGAGTTGGTAGTAAAACGGGCAAGCCTTGCGCGGGCCTTTGCCGTCGAGCATGGCCAATGGGCGGAAGGTGCCCGGTTCGTAAACATAGCTGCGGTAGTGCTCGCGGCTGCTTTCAGCGACGAGGTTGTCGCCCTGCCAGAAGAACTCGGTGGTTTTGCCGTCGACGGTTTTAGCGATGCGGCGGCCAAAAGCGTCGTAGCGGTAACTCGCGCAACGTCCGTCCGGGGTCGTGACGCTGACCAAGCGATGCTGGCAGTCGTAGGCATATTCGGTGACGAGTTTTTGCCCAGTGCCGCGACGTTCGCGGATGAGGTTGCCGAAGGCGTCGTAGTCGTAATGCCGGTCGCCTTGCATGAGCAGGCGATTGCCTTTTACGGCAGCCACACCGGCGCGGTTTTGCATCAGCAGGTTGCCGGCCCGGTCGTGGGCGAAGCTTTCCGGTGGGTCGTCGCGGGTGTGGCGCACGCGGGTCAGGCGGTTGAGGGCGTCGTAGTAATAACTGCGCTGGCCGTGGCGGCTGTCGGCGATGGTCGCCAGGTTGCCGTTGACCGCGTAGGTGTAGTGGCGCAGGTACAGCGGCCGGGTGTGTTGATTGATCGCGTGTGCTTGCAGGCGGCCCTGTTCGTCGTAGTGGTAGCGGCTGGTGAGCTGGCCTTGTTGGCGCTGTTGTTCGCGGCCAAACGTGAATTGGTGGGTGGTGAGCGGCGCGCCGTTGAGGTCGATGGCGGTCAGCGCGCCACCCTTGGCGTGGTGGTAATCGAGCTTGCTGCCGTCCGGCAGGCGCATGCGGTTGAGTTGGCCACAGGTGTCGTAGCCGTAGCGCAAGGTGCCCCAGCCTTGGTGCTCGGTGATCAAACGGTCTTGTCGGTCGTACTCGAATTCCAGTGGATGATCGTGACCGTCGTCGACGCTGATCAGTCGGCCGAGGCTGTCATAGCAATATTCGACCTTGATGCCATCGGGCAGCGTTTTGACCAGCAACCGCCCTGCCGAATCTCGCTCATAAGCGGTAACCCGCTGCGAGCCGTCGTCGCCGAACTCGGTTTTTTCCAGCAGGTTTCCATTGAGGTCGTAGGTGTACGCCGTGCGCTGGCCATCGAATCCGGTTTCCTGTCGGATCAATCCGCCAGGTGTGTAGTCCAGGCGATATTGTTCGCCGGATTCGTTTTCGATTTCTGTGAGCAACAGCTGCGCGTTGTCGTAGCGATAGCTGAGCTGCGTGCCGTCGGGGTTGATCCGGCGGCTGACCAGATGCAAACCATCGACGTATTCGTAGCGGGTAACGAGGCCAAGCTCGTCGCGTTCGGCGGTGATTTTTCCGTAGGCGTTGTAGCTAAAGGCGCGCGTGGTCCCCGTAGGAAGTGTCGTCTGAACCAGTCGCCCAACGGCGTCCCACCCGTAGTGAGTGAGCGATCCGTGTTCATCCTGATCGGTAATCCGTCGACCCAGCGCGTCGTAGGAAAACCGCCGCAACCCACCGTCCGGCAAAGTTTCTTCAACCAGTTGCCCTAAAGCATTGCGGACGAAGAGATGGCGACTGCTATCCGGGTAACGGATCGACAGCAACTGTCCTTTTTCATCGTAGTGATAGTGGGTGATCTGGCCGTCGGGATCAGTCTCTTCGGTGATGTCGCCCTGAGCATTGCGCTGATATTTCCAGACCGCTTTGCCGCGATACCGGGCATGCAGGAAACCGTTGCGATACTCGTAGGACGTGGGCTCGTCTTCTGACGGAATCAGCGCCACCAAGCGTCCGACTTCGTCGTAGTGGTATTCGGTGACGGCGCCGAGCGGATCCTGTTCGGCAATCAATCGACCTTTATCGTCGTAGGCCTTGAGGTGTTCGCCGCCATCCAGCTCGACCTTGCGCACCAGTCGCGCCCGGTCGTCATGCTGGTAAACCTCTTCGCTGCCGTCGATGTTGTGGACGGTGACACTGCCCTCGTCATCCCAGACATAACGAGCTTCCATCTGCGCAAACGACGCCCAATGCCGGACGCATCGCGCAGCCTTGCCGGACCTTTCCCACTCCCAGAAGAAACTCGCCCCACCGGCCAGCTGCCGTTGCTGGATGACGTGCTGGTCGTCGTAGTCGTAACGCTCGCTTTCCCCGGCGGCGTTGGTCGCTTCGATCAGTCGCGCGCGCTCGTCGTAGCGGTAACTGATCAGCGTCTGTTCGGTTATCCAGGCTTCGTCCGATGTGTCTGCCGGGGCAAAACGCTGATAGTCGACGGCAATCAAATGGTGCTGGTCGTAGCGCAACAACAAGGCGCGACCGGCGCCGTTGTCGAGGCGCTGGATACGGTCGCGGCGGTCGTGAGTGATGCGCAACCGGTTGTCGTAACCGTCGCTGATTGCAGCCAATCGACCGTTGATAAAATGATAGAAACGCGTGTCGTCGCCGGCCTGGGCGAGGATCAGCTCTTCCGGGGCGTCGCCCAGGTAAATCGCTGCACGCGAGAGGCTGTTGTGGATCGCCGGGCGCTCATTGCCAGGCAGCGGAAAGGTGGTGCGACGGTTTTCATGGTCGATCCAGATGACGCCATCGCCATCGATTTCCAGTCGGTGCGCAAGGCTGTGACTCCAGCCAAAACCGAGGCCGCAATCAATCTCGACGGCGCTGGTGCGATAGAGGCGCGTGAAGTCGAACGGCAGGATTCCATTCAATGAACCGTCGGTGAGGGTCAGCAGTTCTTCGCCGGTGACCATCGACACCGGGCATTTGTTGGTGGCGGTTTTATCGGCGGAATCGGCGCTGTCGCCGTTGGGATTTGTGGCCTGCTTCGAAGCGTCGTCGTGGTGTTCGTTTTGTTTGAGCGTGGTATTGCGTCTGGCGTCCCAACGCAGGTGCAATCCGCCTTTTTTCACACCCGCTGCCACGCCCCGTGCGGCGACCTTTTTGTACTGGTCGACGTAGGTCATGAAGTTGTTGATGAGGGTGAAAATCGCTTTGACGAAACCCTGCACGGCGCTGACGATACGGGCGCCGTAGCTGGCGAGACGCATACCCAGGTAGGCGATGCCCGCCCCCGCACCGGCGAAGGTCAGGACCACGCCAATTAGAATGTCGATGAGCAACTGAACCACCACCGTCGACAGTGCTTCGGCGGTTTTTCCAGCGATCTCGCTGGGCGGCAACATCTCCAGCCAGAGGCTGGCGGTTCGCAACAACAAACACAGCGCCGCTTCGTCACTGGCCAGCAGTTGGACCTTGGCCATGACGTCCGGAGCGGTTTTGGCGAGCGTGGCCAGTTCATCCGCACTGCTACCCAACCGCTCAACGAACTTGCCGGGATCCTGGAGAATGTCCGAGAGCAGGCTGATGCTGTCCCACACACCAATGACCGCCGCCCAACTTCCCGCCAGCAGGCCATTACCCGCAGCGGCAAACGCTGACTGCGACCACTGCGGCTTGAAGCCTTGCCACTCAATTCGCAGCCAGTCTTCCAGCTGTCCGGTCAGGCCGTCGTAAGACTTGAAAAGCTCATCAACCTGATCCGAAGTCACCGCGCTGTGGACATGCACGCGGTAGAACTTGCCGGCAATGCCCCTGAATTGTCCCTTGCCGTTTTCATCGAGCGAGACAGTGGTTTTTTCGCCGCCATCAACGGCAATCACATCAACATCAATGCTCCCCAGCGGAACGTCATAAACCGATTCGAACTTGCTCTCGATCTGCAGAATTCCGTTTAGCGGACACTGCGCAACACTGGAGAAGAAGTCATCATCACTGCGGCTCACCGACGTGGTGACATTGCCCAGTTTGATCTGCCGGTCCATGTCCATCAGCGAGGGCAGGTCCATTGCCCGGCTGACCTTGTCGGCGTTACGACTTAAAAAGCCCTTGAGTTGCTGGCGATACACACTCAGTGTGTCCTTGAAACCGTCGAGCTCCTGCTCGATCCGTACGATCTGATCCATCAGTCCAGCTCCATCGACAGGTAATCCACCAAGGCTGATTTCGGGGCTGGCGGCAGGCCCGGCTCTTCCAGAAAGATCGCGACTTTGTGCCGCAACACGCTTTCAGAAAATGCCTCGAAAAGATCAGGACGGTCCTCGCTCAACCACGTGAGCAAGTTGTTCAGCCGAGTGGTGTTTGAGTGTTCGCAGAGGTGCTTCAACAGCGTTGTGGAGATTTCCCACCATGGAAAAACCCTGGCGGTTTTCAGTGCAGTTCCACCGATGTCGAGCGGCTGACCATTAATCAGGCACCGCCCCACGACCGGCAGCAGTTGAGTGACATCGACTTCGGCCGACTGAAGAATCGGCAGCAAGTAATGCCCGTCCCAAAAGCGGAAAAACACCGCGTTGCCATTGGGCAAAAACACTTGCGTGAGGCTGCGCAGATGTTCGATCAACACGTCTTGAGGCGAAGAGGAAACTGCCAGCCAACCCCAATCGCGAGACTCGGTAGTGGCGACCCAATCCAGAAACTCACTGTCAGCAGCGACGATTCCGACATAGGGCATGACCGGTTCCCACTCGGCATAAGCGGTGTCGGCCCAGATCGGGCTCGGAGCATGCAACGGACTTGATCTCTGCCAGGCGTTGAACGGCTCAGCGGAACTGGCATTGCCGAACACTGCGAACAACTGCTCGGAAGGCTTGAGTGGTTGGCGCTCCAGCCAAGTGAGGGGTGACAAGCACTCAGGCTGCACAGACACCACCCTTGCAGCGTTCACATTCTTCGCAGAATGGGGCGTCGCTTTTCAGGGTCAGAATCTGTGCTGTGCTGAGTGCCAGAAGTGTTCGTTGAGTGGTCGCGGCGTCCATGGCCGGCATCGGTGCACCGCCCAGTTCAATCGGAACGCTGCTGAAGATCCCGGCGGGGCCGATGTTGATCCAGTGGCCACCCGCCTGGATGGTCGCGCTTGCGCCGCCATCGATGACAATTTGCTGGCCGGCGCTGGCGTGAAATTGCCCGCTCGCCTTGAGGGTCTGGTTGCTGACGGTGATGGAGCGGTCACCGTGAACGTGCAGGTTATCGTTGGCACCGATCACCGCACTGCGCAGATTTGCGACCTGGACGTGCAGGTCGTTCAACACGTGTTGAGTCCAGTTTCGCTGGGCTCGTAGGTAGATTTCCTCGGCCCCTTTGCGATCCTCGATGCGTAATTCGCTGTAACCGCCGCCACCGGGACTGCTTTGGCTACGGAAAATGCTGCGGGTTTTGTCGGCGGGCAGATTCAGTGGTATCGAGTTGGCGCCATTGGGCACGCAGCCCATGACCATCGGCTTATCGACGTCGGCATCGAGGAACCCCACCAACACTTCCATGCCGACCCGAGGAATCAGTGCGATGCCGTAGCCGTCATGCGCCCAGCCGGTGGCGACGCGCAGCCAGCAACTGGAGTGTTCATTGCGCTTTGCGTCGCGGTCCCAGGTGAGCTGAACCTTGACGCGGCCGTACTCGTCGCAGTGGATTTCACTGTCGGTGGGGCCAGTGACTACGGCGGTCTGGTAACCGGTGAAAGTGGGTTTCCCGATCAGGGGTGGGCGAAACGAAACATCCCACGGTGTCGCCAGAAAGGTGTTGCGATAGCCCTGGAAATCATCCGCCCCGTCGTTGCTGACAGACTCTTCGAGCACTTGCGGCTGACGGCCATGGTGTTCGATTTGGGTGATCAGCCACAGGTCATTCCAGGCCTGGCGCGGATGTTCCGACAACGCCAGGAAGTGACCTGTCACCAAAGCGGGCTCATCGCTGCGACCTTCAGCCTGACGGTAGTCCGCGTTGTGGCGCTCCAGTGTTCGTTGAGCCAGCGCCCTGCCAGATTCGCGATCCGTGAACTGGCCAGGAAAGTGATAATCCTCAAGCGTCGGCAGTTGCCCGTTGTCGCTTCGGCTTTCAAGTTGCAGCCCGGGTTTGTGGAAGTCGTAGTCGCGACGGGCTACCGAAGTGGTGCGGGTTTCCAGCCGCACGTTGAAGCGATTGATCGCAGGCGCGTCGGCTGCCATTCCGGTGTCAGGCGAGAAAAGTGTCGGTTTGTCGATCAGCGGGAAAACCGTCTGGTCGTCACCGAACACCAGCAGATGCCCGTCGGGGCTGTGCTGAAAGTGGTAATGAATGCCGATCTCGGCACACAAGCGCTGGATGAACGCCAGGTCGCTTTCCGCGTATTGCACGCAGTACTCGCGATCGGGGTAATCGCTGCCGAGCTGAAAATCGAATGCATGGCGACGCTGGAAGCCATGATCCTCAAGGATTTGCGCAATGATCACCGGCACGCTTTTGTGCTGGAAAATCCGCTGATTGATGCGCTGGTCGAGGTAGGTCAAACGCGGGACCAGACTGACTTGATAGCGCGTCAGACGCTTACCGGAATCGCCCTGGCCAACCCGAAAAATCTGACCGTGAATACCGCTGCCTTGTGTATCGAAACTCAGAAACGCCTGACGATGCAGAAGGCTTTCGAGCTCGATGTCCGGCCGTTCACTGACCAGTTCCAGATCAAAGCGGTAAGGCTGGCTGATGGCTTCCTTGCCGGTGAACTCAAGCACCTTGAGGTCATGCTGGTCACCGTCGACGGTCAGCGTGAAACGCGGTTGATTAGCAAGAGCGAACATCCGATGTGTCTCTGCAGAGTGAAGGCGGGCGATTCTGCATGAGCGGCAAGGGGTGTTGACGAAGGGACAGGAAACTCAGATTTGTCGTGCTTTTTTAAAGAATTTTCCTTCATAAATCAGGACAGCGAACTACAGACATTCCCTCAGGAAGGTCGGGGTTGAATCAAATTACGCCTTCGCGGGCAAGCCTCGCTCCTACGGTTTTTTGGTTGCGCCCATTAGTTTTGAATCAACGCAATCCTGTAGGAGCGCGGCTTGCCCGCGAAGGCGGCATCGGCAACACCAAACTTTTCCCCGCCCAATAAAAACGGCCCGCCTCCAAAGGAAGCGGGCCGTTTTCATGTTCGGCGAAAGGGTTGAGCCTCAGCTCATCCCGATCACTTGTTCAGGCGGAAATCAGCCTCGGCAGCAGCGAAACGCTGCAGCATGCCGTGAGTCGGCGCGCCCAGTTTGCTGACGATGTAGATCGCCAGGCTGGCGAAGATGAAACCAGGGATGATTTCGTACAGGCCCAGCAGTTCGAAGTGTTTCCACACGATCACGGTGATCGCGCCGACCAGGATGCCAGCCAGTGCGCCGTTACGGGTCATGTCTTTCCAGATCACGGAGATCAGGACCACTGGACCGAACGCAGCACCGAAACCGGCCCAGGCGTAGCTGACCAGACCCAGCACACGGTTTTCCGGGTTGGCGGCCATCGCGATGGCGATCAGGGCAACCAGCAGCACCATGGCGCGGCCGACCCAGACCAGTTCCACCTGGGAAGCCGATTTACGCAGGAAGGTTTTGTAGAAGTCTTCGGTCAGGGCGCTCGAGCACACCAGCAACTGGCAGCTCAGGGTACTCATCACCGCAGCCAGAATGGCCGACAGCAAAATACCGGCGATCCATGGGTTGAACAGGATTTTGGCCAGTTCGATGAACACGCGCTCGTGGTTTTCGCTGACGGGCATCGCCACGGCAGGGTTGGCCGAGAAGTAGGCAATACCGAAAAAGCCTACAGCCACGGTGCCGCCCAGGCACAGGATCATCCAGGTCATGGAAATGCGACGGGCATTGGCGATCGACTTGACCGAATCCGCCGCCATGAAACGCGCCAGGATGTGCGGTTGGCCGAAGTAGCCCAGGCCCCAGCCCATCAGCGAGATGATGCCGATGAAGGTGGTGTTTTTCAGCATGTCGAAGTTGGCTGGATCTTGCGCTTCGATGGCCAGGAACGCGGTATCGACGCCGCCGGTCGCCAGCAACACGATGATCGGCGTGAGGATCAGGGCGAAGATCATCAGCGTGGCTTGTACGGTGTCAGTCCAGCTGACTGCCAGGAAACCACCGACGAAGGTGTAGGCAATCGTCGCCGCAGCACCGGCCCACAGCGCGGTCTCGTAGGACATGCCGAAGGTGCTTTCGAACAGACGGGCGCCGGCGACGATGCCGGACGCGCAGTAGATAGTGAAGAACACCAGGATCACAACCGCCGAGATGATCCGCAGCAGGCCGCTTTTGTCTTCGAAACGGCTGGAGAAGTAGTCCGGCAGCGTCAGCGCATCGCCGTTGTGCTCGGTCTGCACGCGCAGACGGCCGGCGACGAACAGCCAGTTCAGGTAAGCACCGACGATCAGACCGATGGCGATCCAGCTTTCGGACAGACCGGACATGTAGATGGCGCCCGGCAGACCCATCAACAACCAGCCGCTCATGTCGGAGGCGCCAGCGGACAATGCAGTCACGACGCTGCCCAGGCTGCGACCGCCCAGAATGTAGTCAGAAAGGTTGTTGGTGGAGCGATAGGCCATGAAGCCGATCAGCACCATTGCTGCGATGTAGATCACGAACGTGATCAGGGTTGGATTGCTAACGCTCATTAAGTGATGCCCTGGCTTTGTTTTTATGTAGCGGCAGAGTGTGAAAACGCCGACAAACGACAATGTTTGATCAAACGATTTGCGGGTCCGCGCATTTAGGACTGATGTTTCCCCAGGAAAGCCATCAGCCGGTGCACCTGTCTTTTTGACCGGTTGCACCTTGGGCGCGAATCCTATTCAACAACACAAATAAGGTGCAACCCATTTTTTGAGAATAAGTTGCACCTAGTCGGATTTAGCTTGAAAAGCTCTGTTTTTGCTCCCTTTTAGAGCAGTCATGAGCGTTTACTAGAAGCAAAAGCACCAAGCAGGAGCGGTACGTTCGTACCGGAATTTAATTCCTGACGAGCTGCCTATTATTCCGACAAAAAAAGGGTTGCACCCGGTTGCACCTCAGAGAGCGCGCAGCTAATCTTGCCGCCAGCTGATGCCACGCGGTCGTGGCAAACATGAGGATAAAAATATGGCTACCACCACCCTTGGGGTCAAACTTGACGACCCGACCCGCGAGCGCCTCAAGGCCGCCGCGACTTCGATTGATCGCACGCCGCACTGGCTGATCAAGCAGGCAATTTTCAATTACCTGGAAAAACTCGAGGGTGGTGCAACCCTGACCGAGCTCAACGGCCTGACGGCCAAAGAAGCTGACGACAGTGGCGACGTCCACGTCGACCACGCGCACCAGTGCTTCCTTGAGTTCGCCGAAAGCATCTTGCCGCAATCGGTGCTGCGCGCCGCCATTACCGCTGCTTACCGTCGCCCTGAGCCGGAAGTGGTGCCGATGCTGATCGAACAGGCGCGCCTGCCGGTTGCCATGGCTGACGCCACCAACAAGTTGGCTGCCTCGATTGCCGAGAAACTGCGCAATCAGAAGAGCGCCGGTGGCCGTGCCGGAATTGTTCAGGGCCTGTTGCAGGAATTTTCCCTGTCGTCCCAGGAAGGCGTGGCACTGATGTGCCTGGCTGAAGCGCTGCTGCGCATCCCGGACAAAGGCACTCGTGACGCACTGATCCGCGACAAAATCAGCACCGGTAACTGGCAGCCGCACCTGGGCAACAGCCCGTCGCTGTTCGTCAACGCCGCCACTTGGGGCTTGCTGCTGACCGGCAAACTGGTCGCCACCCATAATGAAGCGGGTTTGACTTCGTCCCTGAGCCGCATCATCGGCAAGAGCGGCGAGCCGATGATCCGCAAGGGCGTCGACATGGCCATGCGCCTGATGGGCGAGCAGTTCGTGACCGGCGAAACCATCGCCGAAGCCCTGGCCAACGCGAGTAAGTTCGAAGCCAAGGGTTTCCGTTATTCCTACGACATGCTCGGTGAAGCAGCCCTCACCGAGCATGACGCGCAGAAGTACCTCGCGTCGTACGAACAAGCCATCCACTCGATCGGCAAAGCGTCCCACGGTCGTGGGATTTATGAAGGCCCGGGCATTTCCATCAAGCTGTCGGCACTGCACCCGCGTTACAGCCGTGCGCAGTACGAGCGTGTGATGGACGAGTTGTACCCGCGCCTGTTGTCGCTGACCCTGCTGGCCAAGCAATACGACATCGGCCTGAACATCGACGCCGAAGAAGCCGACCGCCTCGAGCTGTCGCTGGATCTGCTGGAGCGCCTGTGCTTCGAGCCGCAACTGACCGGCTGGAACGGCATCGGTTTCGTGATCCAGGCTTACCAGAAGCGTTGCCCGTACGTGATCGACTACGTGATCGACCTGGCTCGCCGCAGCCGTCATCGCCTGATGATCCGCCTGGTGAAAGGCGCGTACTGGGACAGCGAAATCAAGCGCGCCCAGGTCGAAGGCCTGGAAGGCTATCCGGTCTACACCCGCAAGGTGTACACCGACGTTTCCTACATCGCTTGCGCCCGCAAATTGTTGTCGGTGCCGGAAGTCATCTACCCGCAATTCGCCACACACAACGCCCACACTCTGTCGGCCATTTACCACATCGCCGGTCAGAACTATTACCCGGGCCAGTACGAGTTCCAGTGCCTGCACGGCATGGGCGAACCGCTGTACGAACAGGTTGTAGGTAAAGTTTCCGAAGGCAAGCTGAACCGTCCATGCCGCGTGTACGCACCGGTCGGGACTCACGAAACGCTGCTGGCGTACCTGGTACGTCGTCTGCTGGAAAACGGCGCGAACACCTCGTTCGTGAACCGTATCGCCGACCAGTCCATTTCGATTCAGGAGCTGGTGGCCGATCCAGTGGCCAGCATCGAGCAGATGGCGACGCTGGAAGGCGGCTTCGGCCTGCCGCACCCGCGCATCCCGCTGCCGCGCGATCTTTATGGTGCCGAGCGTGCCAACTCCAGCGGCATCGACATGGCCAACGAACATCGCCTGGCTTCGCTGTCGTGCGCTCTGCTGGCCACTGCTCACAACCACTGGAAAGCCGCGCCGATGCTCGGTTGCGTCTCCAGCACCGAAACCCCTGCGCCTGTTCTGAACCCGTCCGATTTGCGTGACGTGGTCGGGCACGTACAGGAAGCGAATGTCGAAGACGTCGACAACGCGATCCAGTGCGCCCTGAACGCTGCACCGATCTGGCAGGCCACCCCGCCGGCCGAACGTGCTGCGATTCTGGAACGTGCCGCCGATTTGATGGAAGGCGAGATCCAGCCGCTGATGGGCCTGTTGGCTCGCGAAGCCGGCAAGACCTTCGCCAACGCCATCGCCGAAGTGCGTGAGGCCGTGGACTTCCTGCGTTATTACGCGGTGCAGGCTCGCAACGATTTCACCAACGACGCCCACCGCCCATTGGGCCCGGTGGTGTGCATCAGCCCGTGGAACTTCCCGCTGGCAATCTTCAGCGGTCAGGTTGCCGCTGCATTGGCCGCCGGTAACCCGGTACTGGCCAAGCCTGCGGAACAAACCCCACTGGTCGCCGCCCAGGCCGTGCGCCTGATGCTCGAAGCCGGGATTCCGGAAGGCGTGCTGCAACTGCTGCCGGGCCGTGGCGAAACCGTGGGTGCCCGTCTGGTCGGTGACGATCGGGTCAAAGGCGTGATGTTCACTGGTTCCACCGAAGTCGCTCGTTTGCTGCAACGCAACGTCGCTGGCCGCCTGGATGCACAGGGCCGTCCGATTCCGCTGATCGCTGAAACCGGCGGCCAGAACGCGATGATCGTCGACTCCTCGGCACTGACCGAACAAGTCGTGATCGACGTGGTGTCGTCGGCCTTCGACAGCGCCGGTCAACGTTGCTCGGCTCTGCGTGTACTTTGCTTGCAGGAAGATTCCGCTGACCGTGTCATCGAAATGCTCAAGGGCGCCATGGCTGAATGCCGTCTCGGCAACCCTGAGCGCCTGTCCGTGGACATCGGCCCGGTGATCGACGCCGAAGCCAAGGCGGGCATCGAGAAGCACATCCAGGCCATGCGCGACAAAGGTCGCAACGTGTACCAGGTGGCCATCGCCAACAGCGAAGAAGTCAAACGCGGCACCTTCGTGATGCCGACGCTGATCGAGCTGGAAAGCTTCGATGAGCTGCAACGCGAAATCTTTGGTCCGGTGCTGCACGTGGTGCGCTACAAGCGCAAAGACATCGACCAGTTGATCGGCCAGATCAACGCTTCCGGCTACGGCCTGACGCTGGGCGTGCATACGCGCATCGACGAGACCATCGCCAAGGTGATCGACAACGTCAATGCCGGTAACGTCTATGTGAACCGCAACATCGTTGGTGCTGTGGTTGGCGTGCAACCGTTCGGTGGCGAAGGCCTGTCGGGCACCGGCCCGAAAGCCGGTGGTCCGTTGTACCTGTACCGCCTGCTGTCGACGCGTCCTGCCGATGCAATCGAACAATCCTTCGCTCGTGGCGACGCCGCCACTGCACCGGATGTTCGTCTGCGCGATGCCATGAGCAAACCGCTGACCGCCCTGCAAACCTGGGCCGACAGCAACAAGTTTGCCGACCTGAGCGCCTTGTGCGTGCAGTTCGCAGCGCAATCGCAAAGCGGCATCACCCGTGTTCTGGCAGGCCCGACCGGCGAGCGCAACAGCTACGCCATTCTGCCGCGTGAGCACGTGCTGTCCCTGGCCGAAGCTGAAGGCGACCTGCTGACGCAACTGGCGGCGGTATTGGCTGTCGGCGGCTCAGCGGTATGGCCGGAAGCTGACCTGACCAAAGCCTTGTTCGCACGCCTGCCGAAGGAAGTTCAGGCGCGTATCAAGCTGGTTGCCGACTGGAACAAGGACGAAGTGGTGTTTGATGCGGTTCTGCATCACGGCCATTCCGATCAGTTGCGTGCGGTGTGCCAGCAAGTGGCCAAGCGTGCCGGGGCGATTGTCGGGGTTCACGGGTTGTCGCTGGGCGAGACCAACATTGCGTTGGAGCGCCTGGTGATCGAGCGAGCGTTGAGCGTTAACACCGCTGCGGCGGGTGGTAATGCGAGCTTGATGACCATCGGCTAAAACCGATAAGCCGGGCTGCCGCAATAGCCGCCCGGTACGCAATACCCCTTGTGGGAGCGAGCCTGCTCGCGATAGCGGTGTGTCATCCGACACATGTATTGGATGAAACACCGC
>NZ_JAGYFX010000036.1:0-57674 GCF_019946615.1 Pseudomonas sp. BF-R-01 | reverse complement strand
CGACCATAGAGCATTGGAACCACCTGATCCCATCCCGAACTCAGCAGTGAAACGATGCATCGCCGATGGTAGTGTGGGGTTTCCCCATGTGAGAGTAGGTCATCGTCAAGATTAAATTCCGAAACCCCAATTGCGAAAGCAGTTGGGGTTTTGTTTTGCCTGGAAAAAAGTACACTCCGGACGAGCACAAATTTGCACAGTTATTTTCGACTCAGGACACTAGAATAGGTCCAACTTTTTCGGAGTCAGTGCCTTTATGTCAGATCCGGTTGACGCCCCCGGGCTGTCAGAATTACCGCTGGACGACTTGGTGGCGTGCCATGAGTGCGACTTGCTGATGCGCAAGCCCAAGCTCGCCCATGGCGAGAAAGCCCTGTGTCCGCGCTGCGGTTACGAGCTCTATGCCCATCGGCACAATGTTGTGCAACGCAGTCTCGCCTTGGTCATCTCCGCGCTGTTGTTGTACATCCCGGCGAACTTTTTACCCATCATGCAGCTCAATCTACTCGGGCAGTCGTCGCAAGATACTGTCTGGAGTGGCGTTGTCGGCCTGTTCGATACCGGAATGCAAGGCGTCTCAGTGATTGTGTTCCTGTGCAGCATGGGGATCCCGTTGCTCAAACTGCTTTGCCAACTGGCCGTGCTGCTGAGCATTCGTTTTGATATCGGCCGTAGTTACGGTTTGTTGCTCTATCGGATTTATCACCATCTACGCGATTGGGGGATGCTCGAGGTCTACCTCATGGGCGTGCTGGTGGCGATCGTCAAACTGGCAGATATGGCAGCAATCACCATCGGTCTCGGCCTGGCGTGCTTTATCAGTTTGTTGTTGGTCCAGGTCTGGCTGGAGGTCGTGATGTCGCCCCATCAGATCTGGCAGGCTTTATCAGGAGAGGATGCCCATGCGGGCGATTGATGCAGGCATTCTGATTTGCGCCGAATGCCATGAATTGAACAAGCAGGAAGCTGACACCGACGAGCAGGTCTGCACCCGCTGCGGTGCGCTGGTTCACGCCCGCCGCCCCAACAGCCTCGCTCGTACCTGGGCGTTGCTGATCACGGCAGCGATTCTCTACATTCCGGCCAACGTACTGCCGATCATGACGGTCAGTTCCCTCGGTCAGGGCGATCCCAGCACCATCATGTCCGGTGTGATCCAACTGGTTCAACACGGCATGCTTCCCATCGCCGCTGTGGTGTTTATCGCCAGTATCGTGGTGCCCACGTTCAAATTGGTGGGCATCGCTTTGCTGCTGTTTTCAGTGCAGCGCCACCAGCCGCTTTCGGCTCGTCAACGGATCTGGATGTACCGCTTTATCGAGTTTATCGGTCGCTGGTCAATGCTCGATATCTTTGTGATTGCCATCCTGGTGGCGGTTGTGAATTTTGGACGGCTTGCCAGTGTCGAAGCCAATCTTGGCGCCATCGCTTTCGCCAGTGTGGTGATTCTGACGATGCTTGCCGCAGTAACTTTCGATCCCCGACTGATTTGGGATAACACGGAGTCGGACGACGACCATGACTGATTTGCCCACAGCGAAAACCCGACCGGCCTCGAACTGGTCAGCCATTTGGGTGTTACCCCTGATCGCCCTGATCATCGGCGGCTGGCTCGGCTGGCGTGCCTACAACGAGACCGGCATCGAAATTCAGGTGCGTTTCGAAAGCGGTGAAGGCATTCAGGCCAACAAGACCGAAGTGGTCTACAAAGGCATGTCGGTCGGCAAGGTGAAAACCCTCACGCTCGATGATGAAGGCGCCTCCAAAGGAGTGATCGCCACCGTTGAAATGAACAAGGACGTGGAGCAATACCTGCGGACCAGCACACGCTTCTGGCTCGTCAAGCCGAGCGTGACCCTGGCGGGTATCACGGGCCTGGAAACCCTGGTCTCCGGTAACTACGTCGCGATCAGTCCGGGGGAAGGCGAGCCCACACGCCGGTTCAAGGCCCTGGCTGAAGAACCGCCGCTGTCGGATGCCCAGCCCGGGTTGCACCTGACCATCAAGGCTGACCGCCTCGGTTCGTTGAACCGTGGCAGCCCGGTGTTCTACAAGCAGATCAAAGTAGGCCAGATCAAAAGTTACTTGCTGTCCGAAGACCAAAGCACGGTTGAGCTTAAAGTCTTCATCGAGCCCACCTACGCCAAGCTCGTACGCAAACACACGCGTTTCTGGAACGCCAGTGGCATCAGCATCGACGCCAACCTGTCCGGTGTGAAAGTGCGCAGTGAATCCCTGGCCAGCATCGTCGCCGGCGGTATCGCGTTTGCCACGCCGGAAAACCGCAGGGACAGCCCGCCCACCGATCCGAGCCTGCCGTTCCGTCTCTATGAAGACTTCGATGCGGCGGCGGCCGGTATACGGGTCAAGGTCAAACTCAGCGATTTCGAAGGCCTGCAGGCCGGTCGTACGCCGGTAATGTACAAAGGCATTCAGGTCGGCAATCTGAAAGCGTTGAAGATCGATCCCGATCTGTCCGCTGCTACCGCTGAACTGACCCTTGATCCTCTGGCCGAAGATTACCTGGTAGAAGGCACTCAATTCTGGGTGGTCAAACCGTCGATCTCCCTGGCCGGTATCACCGGGCTTGAAGCGCTGGTCAAAGGTAACTACATCGCTGTGCGTCCCGGCGATAAAGGCGCAGCACCACAACGTGAGTTCGTGGCACGGGCCAAGGCGCCGCCGCTGGATTTGCGTTCGCCGGGCCTGCACCTGGTGTTGTTCACCGAAAATCTTGGTTCGCTGGAAGTCGGCAGTCCGATTCTCTACAAGCAGGTCAAGGTCGGTTCGGTCCAGAGCTATCAGTTCTCGCGCAAGAAAAAACAATTGGTGATTGGTGTACACATCGAAAAGGAATACGAAGGGCTGGTTAACGCCTCGACCCGATTCTGGAATGCCAGTGGCATTACGCTCACGGGCGGATTGACTGGCGGAATCCAGGTCAAAAGTGAATCGCTGCAAAGCCTGATGGCCGGCGGTATCGCCTTCGAAACCCCGCTGGCCAAAGCCCCGCTGCAAAAGAAAATCCCGCGTTTCCGTTTGTTCGCCAGCCATGACGAAGCCAACCAGAAAGGCGCCGTGATCACGATCAAGGTCGATCGCGCCGATGGCTTGCGCAGCGGCACTCCGGTGAGATTCAAAGGCCTGGATGTTGGCAAGATTGAAGACGTCGACCTCACGGATGACCTGCAATCGGTGATGCTCACCGCGCGGATCACCGAAGTGCCGGAGCGTATCGCTCGGGCCGGCAGTCAGTTCTGGGTGGTCAAGCCCGAGCTGGGTCTGCTCAAAACGTCGAACCTGGAAACCCTGGTGACCGGTCAATACATCGAAGTGCAGCCGGCAGCGAAAAACCTCGGGCCGCAGAATAACTTCGTAGCGCTGGCCAATCCTCCGGAAACCGCCAAACAGGAAGCCGGGTTAAGTCTGGTTCTCAGCGCCGCTCGCCGCGGTTCGTTGAAAACCGGCGTGCCAGTGACGTATCGCGAAGTCACCGTGGGCAAGGTGACGGGGTATGAACTGGGCCAGACGGCTGACCGTGTGTTGATACACATCCTGATCGAGCCGAAATACGCGCCATTGGTGCGCAGCGGCACACGATTCTGGAACACCAGCGGTTTTGGTTTCGACTACGGCTTGTTCAAGGGGGCGACGGTTCGTACCGAATCGCTGGAGACGCTGATTCAGGGCGGCATCGCATTCGCCACGCCGGATGGGGATCGTATGGGTAACCCGGCACGAGCGGAGCAAACCTTCCCGTTGTTCGACAAGTTTGAAGATGAATGGCTGACCTGGGCGCCGAAGATCTCGCTCGGTAAATAATCTGTTGGCGTCAGGGATGACGCCTTCGCGGGCAAGCCTCGCTCCTACAGATCAGCACCGAACCTGTAGGAGCGAGGCTTGCCCGCGAAGAGGTCCGGATAGCCAACACATAACCACCAGACAAAAAAAGGCCGCGATTGGATCGCGGCCTTTTTTATTGCCTTCGATTAATGCAAATCAGACCGCATCCAGCTCCGGTTCATCCGCTTCAACATTAACCACAGCCTTCACCTCATCGTGACGACGGATGTACTTCCAGTCCGCCTCATCGATGTAGATCCCGTTCGGCCCGCTACCGCCTTCCAGGTCAATCGCCACACTGGCGCAGACCTGCGGCTTCACACTCGCCAGAATCGGCACGAAGCCCAGTTGCAGACTGGTTTCCAGCAACGCTGCCTGGTTTTTCTCGTCGATGTCCGCCGCTTCGTCGAGGTAGTACGGCAGGCGCACGCGACCGGCCTGGTCGCGGTCCATCAAGTGCAGCAACAAGTACATGTTGGTCAGCGCCTTGATGGTCATCGTCGTGCCGTTGGACGCGGCGCCGTCGATGTCGGTGTGGATCACCGGTTGGCCATTGACCTTGGTGATCTCGAACGCCAGTTCGAACAAGTCCTTGAGACCAAGCTGGTTGTGGTTTGCCGCTACCAGGCGCGCCAGGTATTCCTTGGCTTCCTCGTTCTTGTTGTCCTGATCGGCGCTTTGGCTCAGGTCGAACACGGAGAGGGTTTCGCCTTCTTCGTACTGACCGGCGCTGTGGATGATCTGGTCGATGTGCTTGAGCGCTTCCTTGTTCGGCGCAAGCACGATGCGGAAGCTCTGCAGGTTGGAGACCTGACGCTTGTTGATCTCGCGGTTGAACAGCGCCAGTTGGTGCTCAAGGCTGTCGTAGTCGCTGCGGATGTTACGCAGGGTCCGGGCGATGTCGGTAACCGCGGCGCGGCGTGCCTTGCCGAGGGTCAGAGCTTCGTCGGTGCGGTGCGCATACGCGTTGATCAGCAGTTGCAGGCGACGCTCCATATCGTCTTCGCTGTCGAACTTGGCCACGCCTTTGAGGCGTACCTGAGCGTACAACGCGTCGATCTGGCCATCGCTGCGCAGCAAGCCCTGCCAGCTATCCTGATAGTCGTTGAGCAGCGGCAACAGGTTGTCCATGGAATCGTCGATCGGGTCCATGAACGGCGTGCCGAACGGCAGGTCTGCCGGCAACAACTGACGGCGGCGCAGGGCGTCGTCGAGGGTACGTTGCTTGGCTTCCATGTCGCCGATCTGCCGGCCGACCAGTTGCAGCTTGGCCGACAGTTGCTGGACGCGTTCGGTGAAGGCGTCGCTGGAACGCTTCAGTTCTTCCTGCGCCGCTTCCATCTGCGCCAGTTGCTCAAGCTTGTCGTCTTCCTCGGCGCTCAGGGTTTGCGCGCGACGGAAATCTTCCAGAGCTTTCTGCGCGTCCAGCACTTGCTGGTACAGCGCTTCGGTCTGGGTCTTGCTCGCTGCGCGGTCGGCGACCACGGCAGCCTGGGTTTTCAGTTGCTTGAGTTCTTTTTCCAGGCGGTCTTTCTGATCGCGCAACGCGGCGCGGTCCGCCAGGGCCTGCAACGCCGGAGGTTCAATGTGCGAGATGTCGATGGACAGGCCCGGCACTTCGAAGCGCTCGCCTTTGAAGCCGTCGAGGATCAGCTCCATGGATTTGACCCACTGACCGTCCTCGTCCAGCGTGATGCCATGCTCGCCCAACGGCAGGCTGAACAGCGCGCTGTTGAACAGGCGCATCAGGCGCTCGACATCCTGTTGCGAGAACTCTTCACGCAGGCGGGCATAGCTGTTGTTGTCGGCGTGATCGAGTTGCTGTTTCACCGACTTCAGGCGTTTTTCCAGATCGCGCAGACGCTCTTCCAGGTCTTCGGCAGAGAACTGCCGCGACTGCGCCAGCGCACCGGCCAGTTCATCGTGCGCGTCCTTGGCCGCGAGCAATTGCTGCTCCAGGACCTTGACGTCAGTCACCAACGCGAAGCGATGCTTGAGCACCGACAACTCGCCGAGCCAGCGCTGGATACCGGTGATTTCCCGCTCCAGACGCATCAGCTCCTGCGTGCCGCCGCGCTGATCGTTTTGCAGCGCGTCCTGCTCGTTGCGGTAATGTTCGGCCTGAATCGTCAATTCTTCTTTGCGCGCACTGGCATAGTCCGACCAGGTGCCGAGCAAGGAATCGAGCAGCGGCGAGATCCGGTGCAGCTTGCCGCGCAGAATATTGCGCTGGGCAACGCCTGCGGCCAGCGCTTCAACCAGCGGGCCGGCGGTGACCAGCGAGTTGTAGTCCTGCTCCATGCGTCGTACATCGCGGAAGGCTTCTTCGCACGCAGCGATGTAATCGACGCTGCCGGAACGCAGGCTGTGTTCGAAAGCATCGAGGAACAATTGCTTGAGCTTGGCCGCGGTGATTTCGCGCATGTGCAGCAGGTTGATGAACAGCGCGCGGAAGGTCTTCAGGCTCTGCTCGCTGGTGGAGCGCAGCGGAATCAGGGTCAGGTCCAGCGGAATCGAGGTGTGGCCGCCGACCAGCAAACGACGCAGTTCATCCGGCTTGAGTTCGTAGGCTTTCAGGCCTTCGCGCTCAAGGTTGGTGAACAGCTCTTTCTGACGCAGGCAGGTGTCGTTTTTCTGGTAGTGGGCCAGGTCGAGTTTGCCGGCGTAGGCAAAGAACTGGTGACCGAAACCACCGCCCGGGCCGCGACCGACCACGCCGATCACGTGCGGACCGTGGGGCAGCGAGACTTCCACCAGGATGTAACTGGTGTCCGAGGCGAAGTAGAAACGCCGGGATTGTTCCAGGCTGTACTTGCCGAAACTCATGTCCGACATGCGCGCCAGAATCGGGAACTGCAACGCGTTGATCGACGCGGATTTACCGAGGTTGTTCGCGCCGTAGACCGACAACGGTTCTTCCAGCGGAAACAGGCCGAGGCTGTAACCGGCGGTGTTCAAAAGGGCAAAGCGGCGAATGCCGTAGCGTTCCTTGCTCATGCGTCGGTCTCCTGTTCTTCGGCAATGGCGCGGGCCAGAGCGTCTTCTTCGCTTTCTTCAGCGAAGTCACTGAGGTCCAGCGGGTCATCGGTTTGCAGCAGTTTTTCGTCGCTGTCGTCGTCGATCAGTACCGGAACCGGCAGCGGCAGCACGCTGTGCAGGCTGGCGGCCAGGTCACGGTCCTGTTGAACCGACAGACAGACGTCGAGGAAGCGGTGCATCGGCGGCAGGAAACGGTAGACACCGTTTTCTTCGCCGGCGAACCCGAGCTGTGTCATGCGGCGCATGATTTTTTCTTCGAGTTCTTCGACGGTCTGCACTTCGGCCTGGATGAACAGGTCGCGGTACTTTTCCAGCAACGATGGCAATTCATCGCGACCGAGGCTGCCGCCATCGAGCACGGCAATCGGGTCACGGCCCTGATCGGCCAGATGCTCGACGAGGATGAAGGTGAAAAGCGCCAGACGCTGCGCGGTCTTGTTCACCGCCGCAGCGGCGAGGTCCGGCACAAAGTAGTAGAAACCGCGGGTGTCGCAAACCAGTTCAAAACCCAGTGCCTTGAACAGCGTGCGGTACTGGTCCTGGAAGTTCGACAGTTGCGCGTACAGCTCCGGGTCGCGGCGGCTGACGTGGTAGCCCTTGAACAGCTCGCGAAAGATCGGTGCCAGCTGGGACAGTTCGGATAGATCAAGATGCATGTGGAATGCTCGCAGAATCCTCGGCGGCGGTGTCGCTGGCCGAGAGCAGGGCGAAGGAGCGCAGGCTGACCTGGTGCTCATGAGTGTGGTAATCGCGGCGTTCCAGACGCTCGCGTTTGAAGCGTTTTTCCCGCGACAGGCGCGAGAACCAGTACAGCAATTCGTCGGTGGCGCCGTTCGGTTCCTGTTCCAGCAGCCAGGTCATCAGGTCTGGCATCGGCAGGGCATCTTCGCAGCGTTCAAGCATTTCGCGAACGGTACGTGGTGCGCGTGGCGCTTCGCCTTTCTGGGTCTTGTGGGCCTTGGGGAACCGCGCCGGTTTCGGCTCGAAACGGGCCAGCGCGTAGACGTAGGCTTCGACCTGACTGGCGCTGCCGAGGAAGGTGCTTTGCGGCCGGGTGAACATCGGCATCGCCGCTTGTGGCACCGCATCGATGCCTTTGCGACGGATGGCCGACAAGGCCAGCGCTGCGCCACGGGTTACGGTGTTGTGCCGACGGGCTTCTTCACGCAGCGGCAGTAGCAGTTCGCGAGCATGACGCAGCGTCAATTGAGCGCTGGTCTGCATTTCAAGGATGCGCGCGTGGGTGCGCAGCAGCATGTCGTCATCGACCAGGTGGCCGAGGCGTTGCTGCTCGGTGAGCATCTTCAACAGGACATTTTCGACTTTGCGCACGCCTTGTTCGAAGGCGCCGTCGGCGTTCACCAACTGAATCATCGGCTCGACGTATTCGTCCCAGGTCGCCAGCACTTCGGCGTAACGCTGACGCAGCGGAATCTGTCGGTCGCTGGTCTTGGCGCGTTCGGCGACGGCCACCAGGGCCTGTTCGTCGTTGGCGAGTTTCTTCAGTACATCGCGCACACGCATGTCGAGCAGGCGCAATTGGCGCGCCAGGTCGTGGCCGTCGCGGATGTCGAAGGCATCCTGAATGTAACCGGCCAGGCGTTCGAGGTGGCGCAAATAGGCTTCGATTTCCAGGCACAGGCCCAGACGGTGCTCACGGCGCAGGTAAGCGAGGAAGTCGTGGATCTGCGCGTTGAGCTCGAAACGGTTCGGGCTTTTCGCCACGGGAACCAGAATGTCGAGGCGGATCCACACGTCCAGCAGGCTGGTGATGTCCTGCGGCGTACTGTCGAGTTGCTGGGCGGCCAGTTGCGTGCGCAGTTCGTTGAGGCTCAGTGTGCCTTGGTCGAAGTGCTCGCACAGTGGCTCCAGAAGTGCCCAGTGTTCAGCGAGGGCGCGCAAGACGCGCTTGGGTTCGATCATCGGAATGGCCGGCTGGTTGGCGATTAAAAGCCGCGATTGTACTGCATCGGGACCGATGCGATTCACTCTCGGGACGGGCTGTAGCTGTTTCTAAGGGAAAGAGTATCGATCAAGCGCGGGCGATCTTGAGCGAAGGGCGGTAGAATCAGCGCACTTTAGTTATCCACAAGTGGCCGACCTTTGCTAATCGAGTCCCGTCGCCGCGCTTATTTGACCGCCATGCAGGTGGTCAACTGGCTGCCGCGTACCGAATTGCCCTTTGCCGCGCCCTCGCGGCCCGAGCTGCTGGAAATGCCGGAGCCGTTGGTCGTCGCCCCGGTGGCGCTGGCTCCAGTGGCCGATGCGCCTGCGGAACCTGTGGTCAAACCGGCCGAACGGGTAAAAATCGAGGTGCCGCGGCCATCGTTGGCCAGCACGCGCACCAACGCCAAGGTCGAAGAAGAAGAGGCACCGGTCGCGGTCAAGGCGCCGGTCGTGCCGCCACCGCGTTTCGCCCTGCAATTGCTGCGTGCCGGTCGTTGCCTGCTGTTGGTGGAGTTACCCACAGGCGAAACCTTCCAGACCCGCGATCCCGCCTATCTGCTGCTCAAGGACATGCTGCGTGCCGCCGGTCTGCCGGACAGCCCGCAAATTGTCGGCGAACCGGTGCGCTGGCCATTGTTGGTTCGCGGCACCATGGATCAAGGCCCGGAAGCGGCTCGTGACTTCGTACAAGGTTTTCTCTCGGCTCGGCTGGAAGACGCACCGTGCGTCTGCGTGTGGCTGATCGGCCTGCCGGCGGTGCGTTTTGCCGGCGAGGCCAACGCCGAATCCTTCAATCGTGAACTTCAGGTCGAAGGCCTGGGCGCGGTCTGGGCCCTGCCGGGCCTGGAATTATTAATGGAAGAGCCACAGCGTAAGGCTGATGTCTGGCAAGCCATGCGTCGGCTGATGGCGCGCTGGAAAGAATCGAATGAGTGACGCTGTATCGTTTCGCCCGATGACCGAGGCGGACTTGGACGCTGTCCTGAAAATTGAATTTGCGGCGTACAGCCATCCCTGGACCCGCGGGATTTTTCTCGATGGGCTGGGCAAGTACCAGATCTGGCTGATGTTCGAAGGTTCGCAGCAGGTCGGGCACGGTGTGGTGCAGATCATTCTGGATGAAGCGCACCTGCTGAACATCACCGTCAAACCGGAAAATCAGGGCCGTGGCCTGGGTTTGACGCTGCTGGAGCACCTGATGTCGATTGCCTACAAGGCTGAGGCGCGGGAATGTTTTCTGGAAGTGCGCGACAGCAATCGCTCGGCGTTCCGGTTGTATGAGCGGTACGGGTTCAACGAGATTGGCCGGCGTCGGGATTATTATCCGGCGGTGGGTGGGCGCGAAGATGCGGTGGTCATGGCCTGCACCCTGGTGGATTGAGCCTTAAAAGCTTCGCGGGCAAGCCTCGCTCCTACAGGGAATTGCATTGCAAACGTAGGAGCGAGCGGGCGGCGATCCGACTTGCCCGCGAAGGCGTCCTCATTGACACCCACGATCACCGATTCCCATCCAGCGGATCCAGCCGCGCCAGTTCTTCTTCATCCAACCCATTACCCCCGCCGATGTCATCTTCATCGACGATGCTCAAATCCCAATCGGCCCGGTAATCGTCACCGGCTTCATGCGCATCCCGCGCACCGTCTTCACGGATCAACGTTTCCGGGCTCAAGTCATCATCGGTGGATTCATGATCAGCGGTCGAGGCGCCGGTCATGCCGGCTTCACGCACGCGCGCGCGCGGTATCAGTCGCTCGCGTTCCGTTTGCGTCAGTTCGTCGCCGATTTTCGCGCTGGGTTCTTCCTCCTCGAAATCCAGCTCCTGCAGCGAACCCATGCGGTCTTCGTTGTCGTCGATGGGCTCGGGTTGCGCCGCATCGTACGGACGTCGTGAATCATTCATGGTAATTCCTCATACTGTGAGCCTTACTACGGTAGACCCACTGGGCTGCCCGGAATTCCGCCGGCAGGGAACACCGGTAATATGCCTCATCGGCAATCTGCATCTTGCGCGTGACCCCGACGGGCGGTTGTCTGTCAAAGCAGCGCATCATTCTCGAGGCTTCATTGCATGAACGACTTACAAGATCTGATTGATAACAACGAGCGCTGGGCTGACGCGATCACCAAAGAAGATCCTGATTTCTTCGCCAAACTGGCGCGTCAGCAAACGCCGGAATTCCTCTGGATCGGCTGCTCCGACGCCCGCGTACCGGCGAACGAGATTGTCGGCATGCTGCCCGGTGACCTGTTCGTCCACCGCAACGTGGCCAACGTGGTGCTGCACACAGACCTCAACTGCCTATCGGTGATTCAGTACGCGGTGGACGTGCTCAAGGTCAAACACATCCTCGTTACCGGCCACTATGGCTGCGGCGGTGTGCGTGCTTCGATGCAGGATCGCCAGTTCGGCTTGATCGATGGCTGGCTGCGGTCGATTCGTGACCTTTACTACGAAAAGCGCGAAGAACTCTCCAAACTGCCGACCGAAGAAGAGCGGGTCGATCGCCTCTGCGAACTCAACGTGATCCAGCAAGTGGCCAACGTCGGGCATACCAGCATTGTGCAAAACGCCTGGCACCGCGGGCAGAAACTGTCGATTCACGGCTGCATCTACGGCATCAAGGACGGTCGGTGGAAGAGTCTGAATGCCACCATCAGTGGTTTCGAGCAGTTGCCGCCGCAGTACCGCCTGCGTCCATTCGAGCCGCTGTAAAAGCCCCCGGCGTCATCGGCGCCAGTTCTGGAAGAACAACTGGCCATCGGCATTCGGCGATTCGTCGTAGCCGGTGATCCAGCCACGGCAGCAAGTACAACCACAGCGGCAGGCAAACTGCCGCTGCAGCCTGTCTTCCGTCGTGGCGAAATCCATCGTCAGCCGATCACCTTTTCTGATGTCCTTCAGCGCCCATAACCACAGTTCACTCATGTCGAGAAAGGCGTTGGGGTCGCAGGCGTGGTTAAGCAATCCGCAGAAGCGCGGGTCATAGACATGAATGCCCGGCGCCATTTGCCGAGTGCGTCGGCAGCGATAGGGCAGCAAATGCCCGGAAATACGGCAGATTCGGCTGAGCCGAGGGAATTCGCGCAAAGCGGCGACAGCGATCGGCTCTCCCTGAGCATTGTTGATGATTTGAAAGTCTTCCGTGGTAGGGAATCCCAGTCGAGGGGGCAATTCCATAAACGGATAGATGCCATTGAATGGCGGTGAGGTGATTCCTTGCTCAGCGTGGGGTTTCATCACAATCCTTGTCGGCGGGGCGCTGCGACCTCCGTCAGCTGACATCCTGTCAGCCCTGCAGCACATGGGTACGCCTCAAGACTCTCGCAAAAAAAACCACCGGTCTACTGTCATAACTGACAGAGGAAAAGCGCGCGTTCCCACGTCAGCCAAGGCTCACGCAGGAACGCCGTTCAGTTTTTTACAGATGCGTAGCAGGCACTGCGGTCGCAGGCGTGGGGACCTTGAGCTGTTTGAGTTGAGCCTTGATCGGCGTCGTCGCGCATTTGGCCGTGGCTTGCCCAGGCGTCAGGTTACGGATCGAGGTGTAGAACAGTTCGCAAGTTTTAACTGCCTGGGCCACTTGCCAGGTCTGGGTGCAACTTCTCAGCTCAATGTCTGGATTGCTGTCGAGGTCGCGGCCCATGGCGGCCTGCCAGCATGCGGCACTCAAGTCCTGGCCCATGACTTTCAGGCCCGCCGCGTCGGCCTGGGCCTGGGCATCTTTACCGGTGTAGCTGTCCGGGTCGGCGGCGTACCAGATGTAGCTCGGGTGGTTGGAACCCAGCACCGGCACTTTCACCCCTTCTTTCGGACTGATGGTTGCCAGGCCCAGCACGTTTACGGTCGGCCCGTATTGCTGCTTGATCCAGTTACGCACCGGCGCACCGAACGCGACCATCGGCAACGTGGCACCGCTGGCGTTCTGGCTGACTTCCTTGACCATGGTGGTCTGGTAGTCCTTGAAGTAGTCGTAAACGCCTTCCAGATCTTTGCCGGCGTTGGAGGGCGCGGCGATCGGCGCGATGTCGATGATGGTCTGGAAAGCCGGTGTCTGATCGGCAGGGATGCCGTTGATCGTCAGCAGCGTGGCCCAGCGATCGGTGGTCTTGGACTCCAGATAGTCCTGGGCCTGAGTCAGCGAGTAATCCGGCGGGAAGTGCAGCAGCTCGACACTTCTGCGGTTCTCCAGGGCCATGCCCAGCGGCAGGAACAAGTACCAGCTGTAAGCCCACTTGCCGTCGGCATTCAGCTTGCTGGCGCCGGTATAAGCCAGATCGCCGGCATCGAGCAGCGCTGCCAACGGCTTTTCATAGCCTTTGGGCACACCGGTGATTGCGGCATAGAGCTGATTGTTATCGGTTTTGACCTGCACCTTCGCATCGCTGTAACCATCACGCTGCACGCTCTGCGTCAGGTAATGCTCGACGGTTTGCTCCAGCGTCCAGTTGCGAAAGCAGATCACGTTGCAATTGTTGGGGTAAGCGAACAGCCGGGTGACGCGCTCGGTGCTGCCCAGCTTCAGATCGGCATCCGCCTGGGCGGCGGTGCTCAGGGTCAGGGCGGCAAGGGTGAGTGCTGCGAGTTTGAACATGCTCAGATCCTTTTCAGCGTGTGGGCCCTCGAGAACGGGCGAAGACATACTGAAACAGAAGAGGCCGAACGAGAAGTAGGGGCCGATAGAAATATCGGCCCCTTTTTGCATTACGGCATCACCGGCGCCGTATACGTCAGTGTCGTCCCCAGCGCCCACAGCAGAAACAGCACCAGCGGCGTGTGCACCAGCAGTTGCACGAACGAAAACCCGATCAAGTCCCGCGCCTTCAAACCCAGCACACCCAGCAGCGGCAGCATGTAGAACGGGTTGATCAGGTTCGGCAGGGCTTCGGCGGCGTTGTAGATCTGCACGGCCCAGCCCAGGTGGTAGTTCAGGTCGGTGGCCACTTGCATCACGTACGGCGCTTCGATGATCCACTTGCCGCCGCCCGACGGGATGAAGAACCCGAGGATCGCCGAGTACACGCCCATCAGCAGCGCGTAGGTGTCGTGGGACGCGATTTGTACGAAAAAGGTCGAGATGTGGTGCGCCAGGGTCTGCGCGTCAGTGCCTTTGACCGTGGTCATCAGCGCGGCGATCGAGCCGTACAACGGGAACTGGATCAGCACGCCGGTGGTGGTCGGCACCGCGCGGGACACCGCATCGAGGAAGCTGCGCGGGCGCCAGTGCAGCAAGGCACCGAGCATGATGAACAGGAAGTTGTAGGTGTTCAGCCCGGAAATCGCACTGATCGCCGGTTTGGTCGAGAACTCGTGGAACAGCCACCCGGCCGCCAGCAGCACCAGCAGAATCGTCAGCAGCGGGCTGTGTTCCAGCCATTCGCCGGGGCGAGTGCGCGGTTGCAGCGGCGGCAGGTTGAAGCTCGGGTCGATGCCGCAGGCCTTGGCATCGCGGGCCGAGTTCGGGCCTGGGGCGGTGGCGTAGGCAATGATCAGCGAGATCACGATCAGCGCCAGCAACATGACGCCGGACTGCCAGAGAAAGATGGTTTGCGTGAACGGAATCACCCCGGTGATCGACAGAATCGATGGCGGCAAACTGGCCGGGTTGGCCTGTAACTGCGCGGCGGACGACGAGAGGCCCAGGGCCCACACCGCGCCAAGGCCCAGGTAGGCGGCAGCACCGGCGGCGCGATAATCCATTTTCAGGTCGACGCGGCGGGCTAGGGCGCGCACCAACAAGCCGCCGAACACCAGCGACAAGCCCCAGTTCAGCAGCGACGCGACCATGGAAATCAGCGCCACCCCCGCCACGGCGGAGCGGCCGTTCTTGGGGATGCGCGCCAGACGGTCGATCAGCTTGACGGCGGGCGGCGAGCTGGCGACTACATAACCACCGATTACCACGAACGCCATCTGCATGGTGAACGGGATCAGGCTCCAGAACCCGTCACCGAAGGCCATCGCGGCGTCGGTGGGTTTGGCGCCCATGAACAGGGTGGCCACGGCGACGATGATCACCGCCAGCGCAGCAAACACCCAGGAATCAGGAAACCAGCGTTCGGCAAAACTTGAACAGCGCAGGGCAAAACGGGCGGAGCGGGTATCTTCGATATCAGCGGCCACGGGAGTACCTCGAATTTTTATGATTGTTGTGGTCTTCAGGGCTGCAAAGGCCTAACGCCGTTTTTATTGTGGGAGCGAGCCTGCTCGCGATGGTCGTAAACGATGACGCGTGTTTACTGATTAAACGCGTCGTTCTCGAGTCCATCGCGAGCAGGCTCGCTCTTACAGTTTTTGATCGGCACTGGCTGCAACGCCCGTCTGGACAGGCGCCAACAGTAAATCAATCGGTCAGGATTTGTGACGAAGTTTTACCGATACGGGACTATGGTCTAACGGGTTGTCCGCTGGCGCGTTTGCGTAGACCATGGGCGCCTTGGTTTTTTGCCCATGCCAGAGTTCTTTTGATGACTGCCCTTAACGATTCGCGCCCGGCACCGTTCAGCCGTTCGGACTACAAGACCCTCGGCCTTGCGGCCCTCGGCGGCGCGCTGGAAATCTACGATTTCATCATCTTCGTGTTTTTCGCCCTGACCCTCAGTCAGCTGTTCTTCCCGCCGGAAATGCCTGAGTGGCTGCGCCTGCTGCAAAGTTTCGGGATTTTTGTCACCGGTTACCTGGCGCGGCCGTTGGGCGGGATTCTGATGGCGCATTTCGCCGACCGGCTGGGGCGCAAGAAAGTCTTCAGCCTGAGCATTCTGATGATGGCGCTGCCGTGCCTGCTGATCGGCATCATGCCGACCTACGCCCAGATCGGTTATTTCGCACCCTTGCTGCTGTTGGTCCTGCGGGTGTTGCAAGGCGCGGCGGTGGGCGGGGAGGTGCCGAGCGCCTGGGTGTTCGTCGCCGAGCACGCGCCGGCCGGGCATCGCGGTTATGCACTGGGTTTCCTTCAGGCCGGGTTGACCTTTGGCTACTTGATCGGCGCGCTGACAGCGACCTTTCTGGCACAGGCGTTCACCCCGGCGGAGATCCTCGATTTCGCATGGCGTTACCCGTTCCTGCTGGGTGGCGTATTTGGCGTGATTGGCGTCTGGCTGCGCCGCTGGCTCAATGAAACCCCGGTGTTCATGGCGATGCAGGCGAAGCGTGATGCCGCCGTCGAACTGCCACTGCGCACGGTTCTGCGTGAGCATCGCCTGGCCATTTTGCCGGCGATGATCCTCACCTGCGTGCTGACTTCAGCCGTGGTGGTGTTTGTGGTCATCACCCCGACTATGATGCAGAAAACCTTCGGCATGACCGCCAGCCACACCTTCGGCCTGAGCGCATTGGGCATCGTGTTCCTGAACATCGGCTGCGTGCTCGCCGGATTGCTCGTCGACCGTATCGGCGCCTGGCGCACCGTGATGCTGTACAGCCTGCTGCTGCCGCTGGGCATCGGCGTGCTTTATACCTGCCTGATCATCGGCGGCAACTGGATCGGTCTGGCGTACGCGATTGCCGGCCTGAGTTGTGGCGTGGTCGGCGCGGTGCCGTCGGTGATGGTCAGCCTGTTCCCGGCGCGGATTCGCGTCTCGGGGATTTCCTTCACGTACAACATTGCCTACGCCGCGTGGGCGAGTATCACGCCGCTGTTGCTGATCGGTCTGATGCCGTGGAGCCCTTGGATCTGCGTGATTTTCTGCGCGGTGATGGGCGCGGTGGGCGTGAGCAGCGCGCTGTATTTCGGCGCGCGTACGCCGAGCACAGGCAATTGCCCGGCGGCTGGCGCCATCTGATTGAAGGTGGCGCTGCGTCCAAGACAACTATTTTTGTAGGACAACCCTGAAACACTCTTCAGAAAACATCCCCAAGGCCGATGGCTAGGCTGCATGCCGCTTTCTATCTCTGTCCATCGGTGCTTTCCCATGTTCAACAAACGCTTGAAGCAAGAGTTGTCGGCTCTTCGCGAAGAACTCTCCAGCCTTCAGCAAGTGAAGGAAAGTCTGGAAAGCGAGATGCTGGTCCTGACCCTGGATCCCGACGGGCGGATTCAATCGGTCAATCAGAATTTTCTCAGCGAGATGCTCTACAAGAGCCACGACCTGATCGATCGTCCTATCGAAGACATCGTTCCGGTTCACGTGAAGTCCGACGAATTCCATCACCGCTTCAAGGCTGCGCTGACCCGAGGCGAGCACTTTGCCGGTGCGGTGCGCTTGTTGCGTGGCGATGGCCAAGAGGCCTGGTTGCGTTCGATTGTGCAGCCGGTGCGCTCCGGGGACGGGCGGATCAAGCATTTCTCGATTTACTCCAGTGACCTGACCCGCACCATCGAGGCATCCCGTGAACACGAGAACCTGATCGGCGCGCTGGTGCGCTCGACGGCGGTGATCGAGTTCGACCTCGCTGGCAACGTGTTGTCGGCCAACGACCGCTTCCTCAACGGCATGGGTTACAGCCTCGCGCAGATCAAAGGCAAACATCACCGTCTCTTCTGTGAAGCGCAGGAGCACACCAGTGCCGAGTATCAGGACTTCTGGCGTCGCCTGAATTCCGGGGAATTCGTGGCCGGCCGCTTCAAACGCATCGACAGCCACGGGCGTACTGTCTGGCTGGAGGCGTCCTACAACCCGGTGGTCGACGCCAATAACAAACTCTACAAAGTGGTGAAGTTCGCCACGGTGATTACCGATCAGGTCAATCAGGAGCTGGCCGTCGCTGAAGCGGCGAACATTGCCTACGGCACCTCGCAGCAAACCGATCAAAGCGCCCAGCGCGGCACGGCCGTAGTGACGCAAGCGGTGAACGTGATGCGCGACCTGGCCAAGCACATGCAAACGGCCGGCGAGGGCATCGAGGCTTTGAACGAGCAGTCGCTGGTGATCGGCACCATCGTCAAAACCATCAGCGGCATCGCCGAACAGACCAACCTGCTGGCACTCAACGCGGCGATCGAAGCGGCCCGTGCCGGTGAGCAGGGTCGTGGTTTTGCCGTGGTCGCGGACGAGGTCCGGCAATTGGCTTCGCGCACCAGTCAGGCCACCGATGAAATTGTCCTGGTGGTGCGTCAGAACCAGGACATGGCGCGTAATGCGGTGTCGCTGATGACCGACGGCAAAACTCAGGCAGAGCAGGGGCTGGCGCTGGCGGCAGAGGCGGGCACGGTGATTGTCGAGATTCAGGACGGCGCGCAGAAAGTGGTGAACGCGGTCGGGCAGTTTGCCAACCAGCTAACGACTTGATGCCTGCGAACCGGGCGGATATCGCTACAATCGGCTCTTTTCCCAGGAGCAGATCCAATGAGCGCTTCCCATCGCCGTCCGGTTCCCTTGTCCAAGGCTTATCGCCTGCTCAACCATGGGCCGACCGTGCTGGTCAGTGCGGCCCATGACGGGCAGCGCAACATCATGGCGGCGGCCTGGGCCATGCCACTGGATTTCGAACCGCCGAAAATTGCCGTGGTGCTGGACAAGTCCACCTGGACCCGGCACCTGCTGGAAGCGTCGGGCACATTCGTTTTGAACGTACCCTGTGCTGCCCAGGCCGATATCGCGCAAACCGTCGGCTCGACCTCGGGCCTGGAGCTGACTCAAGGCCAGGGTCGGGACAAGTTCCAGACCTATGGCTTGCAGACCTTCAGCGGCGAGTTGATCGATGCGCCGATGCTCGAAGGTTGCGTGGCCTGGCTGGAATGCCGGTTGCTGCCGGAACCGAACAACCACCAACAATACGATCTGTTCCTGGCCGAAGTGATTGCGGCCCAGGCGGACGAGCGCGTGTTCAGCGACGGACGCTGGCATTTCGAGGGGCACGATGCGTTGCGCACCTTGCACCACGTGGCGGGCGGGCATTTCCTGACCATCGGTGATCCGGTGGACGGCAAAGCCTTGCAGCCGTAAGGCTTCAGACCCAGAGGTCATTCTCCGCCGTGCGCTCGCCACCCTTATTGCCGGTGTTCAACACGCCCCGGGGTTCGATCAGCAGGAGTTTCACCTCTTGCTCGGCGAACGGCTTGTGCTCGATGCCCTTGGACACCACGTACATTTCGCCGGCGTTCACCAGCACGTGACCATCACGAAAATCGATGCGCAACTGGCCTTCGAGCACGATGAAGGCTTCGTCGGTATCGAGGTGGTCGTGCCAGATGAAATCCCCCAGCAACTTCACCACCTTGAACTGGTAGTCGTTCATTTCGGCAATGACGCGCGGTGTCCAGTGCGAGTCGATTCGTGAGATTTTTTCGGCGAAGTTCAGGCTTTCGTAAGCTTTCATGAAGCAGCTCTCGTGGTTGATCGTAGAACCACGGTAACCAGCGCAACGGCGCGCTTCTTGTACGATTGTGCGTGGCTCAGCGCCGGTGCATTTTCATCCAGCGCGCCGGTGACAAGCCGTAGGTTTTGCTGAACTGGCGGGTCATGTGGCTCTGATCGGTGAAGCCGGCGATCAGCGCGGCACTGACCAGCGACTGGCCCTGAATCAGCAGCGAACGGACCAGGTCCAGGCGACGCATGGTCAGGTATCGATAAGGGCTGGTGCCGAACAACAGGCGAAAGTCCCGTGACAGGCTCCAACGATCCCGACCGCTGTGGTGCGCCAGTTCTTCCAGGGTCACGGTGCGATCCAGGGCGCTGTGCATGTACTCTCGCGCGCGTTCCGCTGCCACATAGTCGAAGCTTGGGCGCGTGGTGGTCACTCCGCCGACAGTGTTCAAGGCTTGCGCCAGATCGAACAGCGCGTCCTGTTCTTCCAGCGGATCGAGCGGGCAATCGAGACTGCGCAGCAGCACTTGGGTGGCGGCGAACAGGCGTGGGTCGGTCGACAGCCCGTTCTTGATGAACGGCAGCGGCTGACCGCCAAGCATCTGCTGGATCAGCGCCGGTTCGATGTACATCATCCGGTAGTGGAACCCGCTCTCGGTCCCGGCCTCGCCATCGTGGACTTCGTCCGGGTGCAGCACCATCGTCCCGCCGGGCAGGCTGTGGCGCCAGGCGCCGCGGTACTGGTAACTCTGCACGCCGGCCAGGGTGTGACCGATGGCGTAGGTGTCGTGGCGGTGCAAGTCGTAGCCGTGACCTGCAAAAAACGCTTCGAAACGCTGCAGGCCGGAAACGTCGGGTGCGCGGTGGAACCAGTCATTGCGAGGCGGGTGTCGGGCCATGGTGATCGTTATCTTGAGCTTGATGCAGAACACGTTAGCTCAGTGACCGGTCGTCTGTCTGCTGGCGGATGGAAGGTCTCGCGCGAGTAGAAAACCGAGTGCAAATGTTGCAATGTGTTGCGCATCCTCTGCAGCCAAGAAGGCGACCCCCATTATGGAAATATCCCACCTGAGCTACGCCGCTCCGTTGTTGTCGCTGGCGCTGTTGTGGACGGTTGCGGTGGTGACGCCGGGGCCGAACTTCTTCAACATCGCGCAACTGGCAGCCAGTCAATCCAAACGTCACGGCGTGGTGGCTGCGCTGGGCGTGGCCACCGGCACGGTGCTCTGGGGGCTGGCGGGCGGGTTGGGCATCAAGTCGCTGTTCAGCGCGGCACCGACGCTTTACCTGAGCTTCAAGATTGCCGGTGGTTGTTACCTGATCTACCTCGGCTTGAAGCAGTTCAAGCGCAAACCGCCGGTTGCTGCGGGCGACAGCCGCTTGATTGACGGCGCGAGGCGCACATTGTGGTCGGTGTATGGCCAGGGTTTTCTGGGCAACATGACCAACCCAAAATCCGCACTGTTCGTGGCGACGATCTTCGCGACCGCCATGCCCGCGACGGTGCCCCCGACATTGCTGGCGCTGGCCGTATTGACCATGGCGACGTTGTCGTTCAGTTGGTATTGCAGCGTGGCGCTGGTTTTCTCCAGCCGTCGGATGGCGCGGGTGTACGACCGTTCGCGCCAATGGCTGGATCGCTTTGCCGGCAGTTGCTACCTGTTGTTCGGTGCGCATCTGGTGGCCAGTCGCTAAGGAGTTCTGAATGAGCAAACTGCGGGTAGGCATTATTTTTGGCGGCCGTTCGGCGGAGCACGAAGTGTCGCTGCAATCGGCGAAAAACATCGTCGACGCACTGGATCGTTCGCGCTTCGATCCGGTGCTGATCGGTATCGATAAACAGGGTCATTGGCACTTGAACGACCCGTCGAATTTCCTGCTCAACCAGGAAAACCCGGCGCTGATCGCCCTCAACCAATCCAACCGCGAACTCGCCGTGGTGCCGGGCAAAACCCGTCAGCAATTGGTGGAGACTTCCAGTCAGGAGCTGTTGGGCCACGTTGATGTGATCTTCCCGATCGTCCACGGCACGCTGGGTGAAGACGGTTGCCTGCAAGGGTTGCTGCGCATGGCCGATCTGCCGTTTGTCGGCTCCGATGTGCTGGGCTCTGCGGTGTGCATGGACAAGGACATCAGCAAACGCCTGCTGCGCGATGCCGGGTTGGCGGTGACGCCGTTCGTGACCCTGACCCGCGCAACCGCCAAGCGCACCGGGTTCGCCGAGGTCCGGGGCAAACTCGGGCTGCCGCTGTTCGTCAAACCGGCGAATCAGGGCTCTTCGGTGGGTGTGAGCAAGGTCAACGATGAGGCCGAGTACACGGCAGCGATCGAATTGGCCTTGGGTTTCGATGAGAAAGTGCTGGTCGAATCAGCCGTCAGCGGTCGGGAGATCGAATGCGCGGTGCTCGGCAACGAAGACGCTATCGCCAGTGGCTGTGGCGAAATCGTCGTGCGCAGCGGGTTTTATTCCTACGACAGCAAGTACATCGACGCACAGGCCGCGCAAGTGGTGGTTCCGGCTGACATCAGTACCGAAGCCAGCGAACGCATTCGGGCCCTGGCCGTCGAGGCGTTTCAGGTGCTCGGCTGCTCCGGGCTGGCGCGGGTCGATGTGTTCCTGACGGAGAGCGGTGAAGTGCTGATCAACGAGATCAACTCGCTGCCCGGTTTCACCCGCATCAGCATGTACCCCAAGTTGTGGCAGGCCACGGGCATGACGTACAGCGAGCTGGTCAGTCGTCTGATCGAGCTGGCGTTGGAAAAGCACAGGGCGCGGCAGGTGTTGAAGATTTCTCGTTAGTTTGCGTGCGATTGTTCAGGCTCAGCCTCTCAAACGACGTATTTCCCTGTAGGAGCTGGCTTGCCAGCGAAGATCGTCAACGATAACGCGTGCTATCTGAATGACCGCGTTCTCCAGACGTTTTTCGCGAGCAAGCCCGCTCCTGCAACGGATTCAGGAGCATCCGGCTTTCAGCACTGCGCAGGACTCAATCCCCCAACGCTTCCCCCTCACGCCTTGGATCTGCTCCACCCGCCAGAGACGCTTTCCCCTGTGCATCCCTGACCCGGAGAATCGCCTGCGTCCCGCTGGTCATGTCGATCTCGCTCACGTTGTGCCCCTTGTCCTTCAGCGCCTGAATCAGCTCAGCGCTGAACTGCCCGCGTTCCAGTTCGGTCGGGCCGTTGCGGCTGCCGAAGTTGGGCAGGTTGATGGCGGTTTGCGGGTCGAGGTTCCAGTCGAGCAGGCCCAGGGTAGATTTGGCCACGTACTCGATGATTTGCGAGCCGCCGGGAGAGCCGATGGTGGCGAGGAATTCACCGCTCTGGCGGTCGAAGATCAGGGTCGGCGCCATGGAGGAGCGCGGGCGTTTGCCGGGTTCGACGCGGTTGGCGACCTTTTGCCCGTTTTCTTCGGGGATGAACGAGAAGTCGGTCATCTGGTTGTTGAGCAGAAAGCCCTGGACCATCAGGTGTGAGCCGAACGCGGATTCGACCGTGGTGGTCATCGATACCGCACCACCCAGGTCATCGACCGCCACCACCTGAGAGGTGGAAATGCGCAGTGGCGAACGGTCCGGCGCGTAGGCGACCTGAATGCCCGGCGGGGTGCCGGGTTTGGCCGTGCCCATGCTGCGATCACCGATCAGGGCGGCGCGGCTGGCCAGATAGGTCGGGTCCACCAGGCCTTTGACCGGGACGGGCACGAAGTCGCTGTCGGCGACGTACTGTGCACGGTCGGCGTAGGCGAGGCGCTCGGCTTCGGAGATCAGGTGCACGGCTTCAGGGGCCGGTTCGATGCCGGCGGGTTGGGTGCTTTTGACTGGCTTCAGTGGCGCCAGGGCATAGCGCGGGTCGCGGGCTTCCAGCGCCTGCAAGGTGCCGAGAATCTGCGCCACGGCGATTCCGCCCGACGACGGTGGCGGCATGCCGCAGACTTGCCAACGTTTGTAATCGGTGCACAGCGGCGCGCGTTCCTTGGCGGTGTAACCGTTGAGGTCGTTCAGCGACAGCGTGCCGGGGTTGGCGTGGCCTTGAACCTTGGCGACGATTTCCTGTGCGATGGGGCCTTTGTACAGCGCATCGGGACCTTCCTTGGCGATGCGTTTGAACACGGCGGCCAGTGCCGGATTTTTCAGTGAGGTGCCGACGGCTTTCGGGCTGCCATCCGCGTTCAGGAAGTACGCCATCATGTCCGGCGAGCGCTGCATGGACGAATCCGAAGCAATCAACTGATGCAGGCGCGGCGAGATGGCGAAGCCTTGTTCCGCGAGTTTGATCGCCGGCTCGAACAGCTGCGCCCAGGGCAGGCGACCGTGTTTTTGATGGGCCAGTTCCAGCGCCCGCAACACGCCCGGCGTGCCGACCGAACGACCGCCAATCTGCGCCTGAGTGAACGGCATCGGTTTGCCGTCGGCCTGCAGGAATAGCTTCTCGGTGGCGCCGGCCGGTGCGGTTTCGCGACCGTCGTACGTGCGCACGGCTTTGCCATCCCACAACACAATCAACGCGCCACCACCGATCCCCGACGATTGCGGCTCGACCAGCGTCAGCACTGCTTGCATGGCGATGGCGGCATCAATCGCCGAACCGCCCTGACGCAGCATCGCCCGTCCGGCTTCGGCGGCGAGTGGGTTGGCTGCTGCTGCCATGTGTTTCGAGGCGTGGCGGGTTTGCAGGTCGGTGCGATAGCCCGATGCGGTTTCCGGTGCGACCGGTAAGGTCGAGGAGGGCGGGGCACTGCACGCCGCGAGGATTAATGCACTGGCAATCAGCGAAAGGGCTGACAGGCGATAGCGGCTCAAATGAAGGGTTGAGAACACGCGGGGGCACTCCGTCCGTGGGAAAAGTTCAGGGGACTTTATCGGCCGACAGGAAGCGACGCAAACCACAGGACGTTTTGTCCTTCATCCATTGACGGATTTTCTGTAGGGTCGAGGGCAACAGGCAGGCCAGAAAACAAACAAGAGGCAGACATGCAGACCGACTTTCCCACCCAGCCCGGCTATCGCATCCAGCGTGAACAGTTTCTGGCCGCAGCGACCACGGCCGGCGCGACGCTGACTGAGTACCCGCACCCGCTCAAAGGGCCGTTCGGTGAGCCGTTGAGCACCGATGTGGCGGTACTCGGTGATCCGGGCGCCAAGCGCTTGCTGGTCGCGTTGAGCGGCACTCACGGGGTCGAAGGTTTCTATGGCTCGGGCTGTCAGATCAAATGGATGCAGGAGTTGGGCAAGCGTTCACTGCCGGCCGATGTCGCCGTGGTGTTCGTTCATCTGATCAATCCCTGGGGCACGGCGTGGCTGCGCCGGGTCAACGAAGACAACATCGACCTGAACCGCAATCACCTGAATTTTGAACATCCACTGCCGGACAACCGGGCCTACGCCGCGCTGCATGAAATCTATGCCTGCACTGAGTTGGCAGGCCCCGAGCGTGATCGCGCCGATGCGCTGCTCAACCAGCAGATCCACGATCACGGCTGGCCGGCGGTGATGTCGATTGTCGAGGGCGGCCAGCACAGTCATCCCGATGGTCTGTTCTATGGCGGGCGAGCACCGGCCTGGTCGAACCGTACGTTGCACCAGATCCTGCAAAAGCATGTCGCCCACGCCGAGGTCGCGATGTGCTTTGACCTGCACACCGGCGCCGGGGAGTACGGCCATCCGATGTTGCTGACCATCACCGAGTCGGCTTACCCGGCGTTGCCCGAGGCGCAGGCTATTTACGGGCCATGGCTCTACACGCTGCTGACCGGTGCCGATACGCTGAGCGAAACCGGCGTGGCCGCGACGGCAACCGGCTACACCTCGCAGGCGCTGATCGATGCGTTGCCGCAGGTGCGCCTGATGCCCTTCGTGATTGAGTGCGGGACGTATCCGGGGGCCGAGGTTCATCGTCATCTGCGTGACGATCATTGGCTGCATCTGCACGGCAATCCCGGCGATGCCGTGGGGCGCGAGATCAAACTGAATCTGCTGGAACAGTTCTATCCTGCCGACAGCGACTGGCAGGCGATGGTCTGGTTGCGTACGTGGCAGATATGGGAGCGGGCGTTGTCGGCGCTGGCGGCAATGCGTTCCTGACAGGCGTTGTGGTCCGGTTCAGGTTTTGTGGAGCCTGTCAGGCCGCCATCGCCGGCAAGCCGGCTCCTACAGGTTTTGTGTCGGGCAAAGAGTTCGCGCACGACACATGCCCGTGTATGTGTTGGCCAAAGAATCCGTGCACTTTTCTCCGGGCATAAAAAAACGGCCTACCTTTCGGTAAGCCGTTTTTAGTACTTGGTGGCTACACAGGGACTTGAACCCCGGACCCCAGCATTATGAATGCTATGCTCTAACCAACTGAGCTATGTAGCCAAGTGGCGCGCATTATTCACCGGTAATGCAGATGCGTCAAGCGTAAATCTAAAATATTTCTCTACGCTTTCAACCGCTTATCCACTTGAGCCGAAAAACCGGACCGGGGGAGGGCGTCAACCGAGCTGGAATCTCCCGGTATTGGCACTCAGGGCCTTGCTGCCCTGGCTCAAGGTGTCCGCCGCCAGGTTCACCGCCCGCGCGCCTTCGAGCAAGCGGACAGCCGCCTGATCGACCTGCTGGATGTTGCCGCTGACTTCGTCGGCAGTGGTTGCTTGCTCGTCGACCGCCGTGGCAATTTGCGCCAACGTGTCGGTGACACTCTGCACGGCACTGGCGATTTCCCCCAGTCGTTCGCCGAGGCCAGTGACTGCTTGCGCATCGGATTGCGCCTGGCCACAGGCGGCTTCCATCAGGCTCACGGCTTCGTTCACCGTGTTGCGCAGGCTGTCGACGGTGCCGGCGATCTGCGCAGTGGACGATTGGGTGCGCTGCGAGAGGCTGCGCACTTCATCGGCCACCACCGCAAAGCCACGGCCCTGTTCACCGGCACGCGCGGCCTCGATAGCGGCGTTGAGCGCCAACAGGTTGGTCTGCTCGGCGACGCCGCGAATGGTGTCGACCACCAACTGAATCTGCTGCCCTTGTTCGCTGACCCGTCCGAGTGCGGCCGCCGTGTCGTTCAAACGCTGGTTGAGCTGCTGGATGCTCGCCGTTGTGCGCTGGCTGTCACGGCTACTGTCGGCAGCAATGCGCTGGGTATGCTGAGCGCTGCCGGAGGCCTGTTCGCAACTCTGGGCAACCCCTTGGGAAGTGGCGGCCAATTGCGTTGCCGCTGCCGCGATCTGACTGATCTGCAACTGCTGCGCTTCAACCTCGCCCAAGGCGCCACTGGAATGGTGATTGAGCGTGCGCACCGCGTTACTCAGCTGCAAAGTTTCGTGATCGACCCCCAACAGACTATTGCGCAGTTGCACCACCGCAACGTTGAGCGCGGTGCTGATCGCCGCCAGTTCGTCGCGGCCTTCAACCGGCACTTGCAGGCTCAGATTGCCGTCGCGCAAGGCTTCGGCCAGCAGCGTGATGCCGCTGGCGCTGCGGCGGATCGAAGCCTGCAAGCAGATGAACAGGTACAACGCGGCCAGCAGCAGGCAACCAAAGATCACGGCCACCAGAATGAACTGGCGGATCGCCGAGCCATGGTAGTAATCCAGACGCTGATCCAGCGAGACCAGCGACTGCTGGCGTAGCGAAGCGAGGTCGGTGAGCAGGCTGTCCAGGCTGCGTTCGAACTCCTCGGGTTTGAGTTTGATGCTGCCGCCAAACACGCCGTCATCGAGGACTTTCAGCTCGGCGTCGAGGTGTTTGAGGTTGTCATGGTACTGCCCGGCCCACGCCTGCAAGGCACTGGGCAGGCGCGCTTCCAGCAGGCCAGCGGTTTTGACAAGCTGCTCGCGGGCGTCGCCGATGCGGCTACGCAGGTCGCGCAATTGCAGGCGGCTTTGCAGGGTGAATTGCCCGGACACCACCGACGCCTGGCCGACGCTGGCCAGACGGCCGACGCGCTCGATCAGGTCCGGCGCGTGTTGCGTCGAGATCTGCGTCAGCAGGTAGGTTTCCAGCCACGGTGCGAGGGTCAGGCGATTGTCCATGGCGATCTGCTCGCGCAGGGCCTGCAGGGCACTCAAGGCGTTGGTGAAACGGTCGTAACCGTCCGGCCACCAGCCGACGCTGCTCAGGCTTTTCGAATCGAGGCCGTTGAGCGCGGTTTGCAGCGCCTGGTAGCGAGTGAGGGTTTCGCCCTCGGCGCCTTCGGTTTGCAGCGCGTTGCCAAGGTCCGTGGTGGCTTGCGCAACCGCCGGCTGAACGGCATCGAACGCCGCCATCGCGGCGAGGGTGGCCGGTGTCGGTTGGCGATTGGTCTCGGTGGCACGCCAGCGCGCGGCGCGATCACGCTGGGCGGCGAGCAGGTTATCCAGCGCATCCAGCGCGAGCAGTTGCCGAACCCCGGCACGTTCGCCGGAAATCAGGTTCAGTTTGGCGCGATAGTCCTGGCCGATCATCAGCAGGCTACCCGCCAGTGGCAGGATAAACAGCAGAAACAACAACTGAAATTTACGGGCGAAGCCGAATCGCCCCAGCAACCCGATCCCCGGAGATAAAAAAGCCTGCATGCCCCATGACTCCTCTGGACACCACGCACCAATGGCGTGCGTCGAGGTCGTTGCGACCGCGACTCGTGCCCTTTTTAAAGGCCTCGAAAGTTCACCCTCGCCAGCTCTGTAGGCCGACTCTGTAGCGAAACTTCCCATTCTCGGTGCCCTTTGTAAGGGCGCCGCGTTGAAGCGGATAACAAGGCAAGATTCAGACCATGGCGTTGCGCTATTACTTGCGGAAATTAGTTCGTTAGCTGGCTAAGGGGATGGCGCTGCTGCCCTGAAAAATGGCACATTGACGCACCTGCCCGTGTGCACCCATCTGTTGTACGGAAACTCCCATGGCTATCAGCAATGCCCAGACCGGCGCGACGCCGGCATCCGCGACGTCACAAAGCAGCCCTCTGGTCATGCGCATCATCGGTGCCGTGGCGCTGGCGCATTTGATCAACGACCTGATTCAGTCGGTGCTGCCGTCGATCTACCCGATGCTCAAGGCCAACTACGGCCTGACCTTCACCCAGGTCGGCCTGATCACCCTGACCTTTCAACTGACAGCCTCGCTGTTGCAACCATGGGTCGGTTACCACACCGATCGTCATCCCAAGCCCTGGCTGCTTCCGGCCGGTACGGTGTGTACGTTGATTGGTATTTTGATGATGTCGGTGGTCGGCAGCTTTCCGATGATCCTGCTGGCGGCAGGGCTGATCGGTATTGGTTCCTCGACCTTTCACCCGGAAGCCTCCCGTGTGGCGCGACTGGCTTCGGGCGGGCGCTTCGGTCTGGCGCAATCGACGTTCCAGGTGGGCGGTAACGCGGGTTCGGCCTTTGGCCCATTGCTGGCGGCGGCGATCATCATTCCGTTCGGCCAGGGCCATGTGGCGTGGTTCGGCTTGTTCGCGTTGTTTGCGCTGTTCGTGCTCTACCGGATCAGCCGTTGGTACGCCAATCACTTGAACCTGTTCAAGCTCAAGCAAGGTCAGGCGGCCACTCATGGCTTGTCGAAGGGCAGGGTCACCAGTGCGCTGGTGGTGCTTGGGCTGCTGGTGTTCTCCAAGTATTTCTACATGGCCAGTCTGACCAGTTACTTCACCTTTTACCTGATCGAGAAATTCGACCTCTCGGTGGCCAGTTCGCAGCTGCATTTGTTCCTGTTTCTGGGGGCGGTGGCGGCGGGGACTTTCTTCGGCGGGCCGATTGGCGACAAGATCGGGCGTAAGGCGGTGATCTGGTTTTCGATCCTTGGGGTTGCGCCGTTCACCCTGATCCTGCCGCATGTTGATTTGTTCTGGACCAGCATTCTGAGCGTGGTGATTGGCTTCATCCTGGCCTCGGCATTCTCGGCCATTGTGGTTTATGCACAGGAATTGGTGCCGGGTAATGTCGGGATGATTGCCGGGGTGTTCTTCGGGCTGATGTTCGGTTTCGGCGGGATTGGCGCGGCGTTGCTGGGGCATCTGGCGGACGTGCACGGCATCGAATACGTGTACTTCCTGTGCTCGTTCCTGCCGTTGTTGGGCGTGTTGGCGATCTTCCTGCCAAGAACCAAAAAGGCCTGATCTATACATTTCTTCTGTAGGAGCCGGCTTGCTGGCGATGAACGATCACGCGGACTGGCTGGTTAGCCGCGGTGTCTGGATCGTCGGAACGCCGCCCGCAGCAAGCCGGCTCCTACAGGATTGCGGTGAACGAGATTTCAGGCACAAAAAAGCCGCGTATCAAACGCGGCTTTTTCTTGGGCGGGTGCTTCGTCCTGAAAACTTAGACGTTGAAACGGAAGTGCATCACGTCGCCGTCTTTAACGATGTAGTCCTTGCCTTCCAGACGCCATTTACCGGCTTCTTTGGTGCCGGCTTCGCCCTTGTACTGGATGAAGTCGTCGTAGGCGATGACTTCAGCGCGGATGAAGCCTTTTTCGAAGTCGGTGTGGATCACGCCAGCGGCTTGCGGTGCGGTGGCACCAACGCGGACGGTCCAGGCGCGGACTTCTTCGACACCGGCGGTGAAGTAGGTCTGCAGGTGCAGCATTTCGTAGCCGGCGCGGATCACGCGGTTCAGGCCAGGCTCTTCGAGGCCAAGGGCTTCGAGGAACATGTCTTTCTCTTCGCCGTCATCCAGTTCGGCGATTTCCGCTTCGATCTTGTTGCACACCGGAACAACCACGGCGCCTTCTTCTTCGGCGATGGCGCGGACCACGTCCAGGTGCGGGTTGTTTTCGAAACCGTCTTCAGCGACGTTAGCGATGTACATGACCGGTTTGGTGGTCAGCAGGTGGAAGCCCTTGATCACTGCTTTCTCGTCGGTGCCCATGCTCTTCATCAGGCTGCGTGCCGGCTTGCCTTCGGTGAAGTGAGCGATCAGTTGCTCCAGCAGGCCTTTCTGGACCACTGCGTCCTTGTCACCGCCCTTGGCGTTGCGTGCGACTTTCTGCAGTTGCTTCTCGCAGCTGTCGAGGTCGGCGAAGATCAGTTCCAGGTCGATGATTTCGATGTCGCGTTTCGGGTCGACGCTGTTGGAGACGTGAATCACGTTCTCGTCTTCGAAGCAGCGGACCACGTGGGCGATGGCATCGGTTTCACGGATGTTGGCCAGGAACTTGTTGCCCAGGCCTTCACCTTTCGAGGCGCCGGCAACGAGGCCCGCGATGTCGACGAATTCCATGGTGGTCGGCAGGATGCGCTTTGGTTTGACGATGGCCGCCAAGGCGTCCAGACGCGGATCCGGCATCGGCACGATACCGCTGTTCGGCTCGATGGTGCAGAAGGGGAAGTTCTCGGCCGCGATCCCGGATTTGGTCAGGGCGTTGAACAGGGTGGACTTACCGACGTTAGGCAGGCCGACGATGCCGCAATTGAATCCCATGGTGTTTTCCCCGAGGAGTAGAGTCAGGCCTTCTGGCTGTGCAGGTTTTTCATCGCGCGGTTCCATTCCCCGGCGAGGATATCCGGCAGCACGCCGAGGGCAAAGTCGATGCTGGCATCGAGTTTTTCCTGTTCGGCGCGTGGCGCACGACCCAGGACGAAATTTGAAACCATACTGGCTACGCCCGGATGGCCAATGCCAAGCCGCAAGCGGTAGAAGGTATTCTGATTGCCCAGTTGCGCGATGATGTCGCGCAACCCGTTGTGACCGCCATGGCCGCCGCCCTGTTTGAGTTTGGCAACGCCCGGTGGCAGGTCGAGTTCGTCATGCGCCACGAGGATTTCTTCAGGCTTGATGCGGAAGAAACCGGCGAGTGCCGCCACGGCCTGGCCGCTGCGGTTCATGTACGTGGTGGGAATCAGCAGACGAACATCCTGACCCTGGTGCGAATAGCGCCCGGTCAGGCCGAAATATTTGCGGTCCGCTACAAGGTTGACGCCTTGTGCGTTCGCGATGCGCTCAACAAAAAGGGCCCCTGCGTTATGCCGGGTCTGTTCGTATTCAGCGCCTGGATTTCCCAGGCCAACGATCAGTTTGATGGCAGTCACGATAGGGGCCCTTCTTTGGAGTGGTGGATAACATCGCCGCAATCCGGGTGTGCGGCGAAAGTGGACGACAAGTGCTCATTTACCATTATGTAAACTCCGCGTTCTCGCCCGCTTTCTCGCTACGTTCCAGTCCGCGATGTTACCGGGTCACTCCGGCATCACAGAGTGAATTACTCTGCAGCGCCTTCAGCAGCTTCTGGAGCAACACGTGGAGCGTGGACGTTGGCAACAGCCTTGTCATCGCCGTGTGCCAGAGCAACAAACTCAACGCCTTTAGGGGCTTTGAGGTCGGACAGGTGAATGATCGAACCGATTTCGGCGTTAGCCAGGTCGACTTCGATGAATTCAGGCAGGTCTTTTGGCAGGCAGGTCACTTCGATTTCAGCAACAACGTGCGAAATCTCGCCGCCTTTCTTCGCTGGTGCTTCTTCGTTGATGAAGTGCACTGGAACGATAGCGGTCAGCTTTTGGCCGGCAACTACGCGTACGAAGTCAGCGTGCATCACGTGGCCTTTGGCCGGGTGACGCTGCAGAGCTTTGATGATTACGTTTTGCTTGGTGCCACCAACGTTCAGCTCGATGATGTGGCTGTAAGCCGCTTCGTTTTCGAGCAGTTTGGCAACTTCTTTAGCCAGCATGCTGATGGATTCAGGGGCTTTTTCGCCACCGTAAACTACAGCTGGTACCAGGCTTGCGAGACGACGCAGGCGGCGGCTCGCACCTTTCCCCAGGTCGGAACGCACTTCAGCATTCAGAGTAAAATCGTTCATGTTGTATCTCCAAAATAACCACATTCGCCCCAGCGTTTGCGACCAGCGCTAAAGGCGATATGGGCAAAAAAGCCCCGCCCCGACAGGAATGCCGGGGCGGGGCGCTTTTCGTCAACGAGCTGTTCGAGAAGGGCAGGGCCCTTAACGGAACATCGCGCTGATCGATTCTTCATTGCTGATGCGGCGGACCGCTTCAGCAACAACCGGCGCGATATCCAGTTGACGGATACGCGAGCAGGCTTGAGCAGCTGCGGACAACGGGATGGTGTTAGTCACCACCAGTTCGTCCAGCATGGAATTTTCAATGTTTTCGATCGCCCGACCGGACAGCACAGGGTGTGTGCAGTAGGCGAAAACCTTGGCAGCGCCATGCTCTTTCAAAGCCTTTGCCGCGTGGCACAGAGTGCCGGCGGTATCGACCATGTCATCGACCAGAATACAGGTACGCCCTTCGACATCACCGATGATATGCATCACTTCAGAGTGATTGGCTTTCTCACGGCGTTTGTCGATGATCCCGAGATCCACGCCCAGGGATTTGGCAACAGCACGTGCACGCACGACGCCGCCAATGTCCGGGGACACGATCATCAGGTTTTCGAAGCGCTGATCTTCAATGTCATCCACCAGAACGGGGGAGCCGTAGATGTTATCTACCGGAATATCGAAGAAACCCTGGATTTGGTCAGCATGCAGATCAACCGTGAGAACACGGTCGATGCCGACTACGGTAAGCATGTCAGCAACGACTTTCGCGCTGATAGCCACACGTGCGGAACGCGGACGGCGATCCTGACGGGCATAACCAAAGTAAGGAATAACAGCAGTAATACGAGTAGCCGAGGAGCGGCGGAAGGCATCAGCCATCACTACCAGTTCCATCAGGTTATCGTTGGTCGGAGCGCAAGTCGGCTGAATAATGAAGACATCTTTACCGCGGACGTTTTCATTGATCTCGGCTGTAATCTCGCCGTCGGAAAACTTACCGACAGAGATGTCACCGAGAGGGATATGCAGCTGACGTACGACACGCCGAGCCAGATCGGGGTTAGCATTCCCCGTAAAGACCATCATCTTGGACACGCGCAGTACCTAGAGGCTGAGGGTAACCTGGATGAGTATAGAAAATGGCAGGGGCGGCTGGATTCGAACCAACGCATGGCAGGATCAAAACCTGCTGCCTTACCGCTTGGCGACGCCCCTGTATCTGTTGCAACGATTACCCAGTAATCGGTTCCTTTAGAGCAGACTTTGTAGCTTGCGATGCAACATCGAAACGTTGCTTCCCTTTGCTACAAACCCTGTAAGGGTCTCTGTAAGAAGGGCCGAGACTTTATCAGCTTCAGCTTTGCTTGGGAAGCCCCCAAACACACAACTTCCAGTTCCGGTGAGTTTTGCTTCGGTAAAATTACCTAACAAATTCAATGCGTTACGTACATCTGGATAACGCCTTGCTACCACCGGTAAGCAGTCATTTCGACTGTTTCCCTTGGGAACGGGGCGCACTTTAATGGGAGAAGAGTTACGTGTCAACAACGGATCTGAAAAAATTTCTGCTGTACTTACAGATACTTGCGGCACAAGCACGAGATACCACGGTTCTTCGGGGTCTACAGGGGTGAGTTTCTCTCCCACGCCCTCGGCGAAAGCCGCGTGGCCACGCACGAAAACCGGGACGTCGGCGCCCAGCGTCAAGCCCAGTGCGGCCAGTCGATCCTCATCCCAACCCAGTTGCCAGAGGTGATTGAGCCCAAGCAAAGTCGTCGCGGCATTTGAACTGCCGCCACCGATTCCACCACCCATGGGCAGGATTTTTTCGATCCAGATGTCGATGCCGAGCGAACAACCGGATTGCTCCTGAAGTTTTTTCGCGGCTCGAACAATCAGATTGCTGTCGTGCGGTACGCCGTCGAATTCGGTGTGCAGTTGAATCACGCCGTCGTCGCGCACGGCGAAAGTGATTTCATCGCCGTAGTCGAGAAACTGAAAAATCGTCTGCAACTCGTGGTAACCGTCTTCACGGCGACCGAGGATGTGCAGCATCAGATTGAGTTTGGCCGGGGAGGGCAGCGTCAAGCGTGGGGTCGTCATGTTCATTGCCCCAGTTTGCGCGGTTGCCATTCCTTGATCACCAGCGTGACATCAAGGTCGGTGCCATGCAGTTTGATCCGCTCGGGCAGCCAAAAGCCGTTTTGCTCGGCGTAACTCAGGTATTCGACTTGCCAGCCATCCTGTTCCAGATTGGCCAGGCGGCTATCGGTGTCCAGGGTCAGGCGGCTCTTGCTGTCCGGTGCCGGGAGTCCGCGGACCCACCACGCCAGATGGGACACCGGCAACTTCCAGCCGAGCTGTTCTTCGAGCAGCACTTCCGGCGTCGGCGCTTCATAGCGCCCCTGATTGGCGACTTCCAGCGAAACCTTTCCGGGGTGTCCGGTCAGGCGTGCGGCGCCGCGACCCAGAGGGCCGGAAAGGCGAATGTCGTAATAGGACTGGCGCTGCAACCAGAACAGCGTGCCGCTGCCCGAGTCTTTTGGCGCGCGAATGCCGATCTTGCCGTTGATCTGCCAGCCGTCGAGGCCGGTCAGTTGTTCTTTGTGAACGCGCCACAGGCCGGCGTCGCCCTGACCCTGTACCGATTCGCGGGCACCGAAGCCCGCGCAACCGGCGAGCAGGGCGATGAAACTGAAAACGATGAAGTGGCGCAAAAACATAAGCTTAAAGAGTCTCTGATCCGGTCAGGCGCTTGATGGTGCCGCGCAGGATTGGGCTGTCGGGTTGTTCCTTGAGGAACTTGCCCCAGATTTGTTTGGCTTCGCGTTGTTTGCCATTGGCCCACAGGACTTCGCCGAGGTGAGCGGCCACTTCCTGGTCGGGAAAGCGATCGAGCGCCTTGCGCAGCAGTTTTTCCGCTTCGTCGAGATTGCCCATGCGGAAATTCACCCAGCCGAGGCTGTCGAGTACCGCCGGATCTTCCGGATTGATCTGGTGTGCCTGTTCGATCAGGGCCTTGGCTTCGGCATAACGCGTCGTGCGGTCGGACAAGGTGTAGCCGAGGGCGTTCAGTGCCATGGCGTTGTCCGGGTCGCGCTTGATGATCAGCCGCAGGTCTTTTTCCATCTGCGCCAGGTCATTGCGTTTTTCCGCCTGCATGGCCCGGGTGTACAGCAGATTCAGATCGTCCGGGTATTGCTGCAAGGCTTTATGCAGAACATTCCAGGCCTTGTCCCCCTGTTTATTGGCGGACAGGGTTTCGGCTTCGATCAGATACAGCTGAATCGCGTAATCGGGTTGTTCGTCACGCTCGGCCGCCAGGCGGCTTTGCGCTTCGGCGGTCTTGCCGTTGTTCATCAGGATATCGGCCTGACGCAACTGTGCCGGCAGGTAGTCGTTGCCCGGGCCGACCTTGGCGTATTCGATCAGGGCGCCCTGGGGATCGTTGCGCTCTTCAGCGATACGGCCGAGGTTCAGGTGTGCCGAGTCGACATGGCTTTCACGGGCGATCAGGTCTTCCAGGTAGCCCTTGGCCTCGTCCCAGGCCTTGGCTTCCAGGCACACCAGCGCCAGGGAGTAACGCAATTCGTCGTCTTCGGGGTACTGCTGAACCAGGCTCGAAAACTCGACTTTGGCGTCGTCCATCCGGTCCTGTTCTACCAGCATGCGGGCATACGTCAGGCGCAGGCGTTTGTCGTCCGGGTATTTCTTGATGCTTTTTTGCAGCAGCGGCAACGCTTCATCACCACGATTGAGCGTTTGCAGCAGGCGTGCGCGCAGCAGAATCGGGGCTATTTCGCCGTCATCCGGCGGGTTGTCTTCCAGCAGTGTCAGTGCGCCTTTGCTGTCGCCGTCCTGTTGCATCAACAAGGCCTTGCCGAAAATCAGCTGGCTGTTGTTGGGATGACGCTGCAACAAACGGTCAAAACTTTTCATCAGGCCGTTGCGGGTTTCCTGATCGGTATCCGCGGCGGACAGCGCAAGGAAGTCGAAATGTGTGTCGCCCTTGCCTTGAAGGACTTTCTCCATATAGGCCATGGAGTCGTCATAACGCCCGGCGCGCGCCAGTTGCACGGCCGCGGCCCGTTGCGCCTCGAGGTCGTCCGGTGCGTTTTTCGCCCAGATCAGCGCAGTGTCCAGGGCAGCCTGATCGGCGCCCAGGTACTCGGCGATGCGAAACGCCCGTTCGGAGATGCCCGGATCCTGGGTGTTGATGGCCTGGGTCACGTAGTTGTCCAGCGCAATGTCGAAACGATTGCGTTGGCCAGCCAGTTCGGCGCTCAACAGGCTGAAGATGGTTTCTTCGCTGAACGAGCTGTAGACCTTGGGCTTTTCAGGGGCCGGAGTGCTGTCTTCGACCGGCGACGTACCGTCCGACGAAACGGGTGCCAAGGCCTGGCAGCCGCTGAGGAAGACAAAAGCGAGGAGCAACGCGGAAGATCTATTCATATAGGAAGAGGACGACTAACCTGCGGTCAGATCATCATGACACAAGCCTTCGGCCAAACATAACCGGCCGGGCAATTTACCCTTGCACGTACGGAACGTGTCGGACACCTCCCCTGTAGGAGCCGGCTTGCCGGCGATGGACTTGCAGGTGTCGCGTCTTTTCCAGAATAAATGCGTCATCATTCACGACCATCGCCGGCAAGCCGGCTCCTACAGGGTGGTGCGTGGATCAAAACTTGTGTAAACGAGAACTGCTCGCAAAGCCGGGCATCGGCTACCAGGTCAATAGAGATCGAGTAGTTGTTCTGAATCTGTCGAAGTAGGACAATTGCCGGCTTCACGTCACCATCAGCGACCTTGAATGGCCTTCCTTGCACTCGGTATTAACCACAAGACTGCTTCAGTAGACGTCCGCGAGCGCGTGGCCTTTACCCCTGAGCAGCTGGTGGAGGCCTTGCAGCAGCTCTGCCGACTCACCGACAGCCGCGAAGCTGCGATCCTCTCCACCTGCAATCGCAGTGAACTCTATATAGAACAGGATCACCTTTCGGCGGACATCGTGCTGCGCTGGCTGGCCGATTATCACCATCTGAGCCTCGACGAGCTGCGCGCGAGCGCTTATGTGCACGAAGATGATGCGGCAGTTCGTCACATGATGCGGGTCGCCTCCGGGCTCGATTCGCTGGTGCTGGGCGAACCGCAGATCCTCGGCCAGATGAAATCCTGCTACGCCGTGGCCCGCGAGGCCGGCACCATCGGTCCGCTGCTCGGGCGTTTGTTCCAGGCCACGTTCAATGCGGCCAAACAAGTGCGCACCGACACCGCCATCGGCGAGAATCCGGTGTCCGTGGCGTTTGCCGCAGTCAGCCTGGCGAAACAGATTTTCAGCGACCTGCAACGCAGCCAGGCCTTGCTGATCGGCGCCGGCGAGACCATCACCCTGGTCGCCCGCCATCTGCACGAGCTGGGGGTAAAACGCATCGTCGTCGCCAACCGCACCCTGGAGCGCGCAAGCATTCTGGCCGAGCAGTTTGGCGCCCATGCCGTGTTGCTCTCGGACATTCCGGCCGAACTGGTGCGCAGCGACATCGTCATCAGTTCCACCGCCAGCCAGTTGCCGATCCTCGGTAAAGGTGCGGTGGAAAGTGCCTTGAAACTGCGCAAGCACAAACCGATCTTCATGGTGGACATCGCCGTCCCGCGCGATATCGAGCCTGAAGTCGGCGAGTTGGACGACGTTTACCTTTATAGCGTCGACGATCTCCACGAAGTGGTCGCCGAAAACCTCAAGAGCCGTCAAGGCGCTGCGCAAGCGGCGGAAGAGATGGTTTCGGTCGGCGCCGAAGATTTCATGATCCGTCTGCGCGAACTGGCAGCGGTGGATGTACTCAAGGCCTATCGCCAACAAAGCGAGCGCCTGCGTGACGAAGAATTGCAGAAGGCCCAACGCATGCTGGCCAACGGCAGCAGCGCCGAAGACGTGCTGGTGCAACTGGCGCGTGGCTTGACCAACAAACTCTTGCACGCCCCGAGCGTGCAGTTGAAAAAGCTCTCAGCCGAAGGTCGCCTCGACGCACTGGCCATGGCCCAGGAACTCTTTGCCCTCGGTGAGGGCTCATCGGATAGCTTTTCGGATAAAAAACCGCAATGAAAGCGTCACTGCTCAATAAGCTGGACATCCTCCAGGACCGTTTCGAGGAATTGACCGCCTTGCTTGGCGACGGCGAGGTCATTTCCGACCAGACCAAATTCCGCGCCTATTCCAAGGAATACGCGGAAGTCGAGCCGATTGTCGACGCCTATAAACAGTTGCTCAAAGTACAGAGCGACCTCGAAGGCGCCCAGGCACTGCTCAAGGACAACGACCCGGACATGCGTGAAATGGCCGTGGAAGAAGTCCGCGAAGCCAAAGAGCAATTGATCGAGATCGAAGCCAGCCTGCAACGCATGCTGCTGCCCAAGGACCCGAACGACGGGCGCAACGTGTTCCTTGAAATCCGCGCCGGCACTGGCGGTGACGAGGCGGCGATCTTCTCCGGCGACCTGTTCCGCATGTATTCGCGTTACGCCGAGCGTCGCGGCTGGCGTGTGGAAATCCTCTCGGAAAACGAGGGCGAGCATGGCGGCTATAAAGAAGTCATCGCCCGCGTCGAAGGCGACAACGTCTACGGCAAGCTGAAATTCGAATCCGGCGCGCACCGCGTGCAACGGGTTCCGGCCACTGAATCCCAAGGGCGTATCCACACTTCGGCGTGCACCGTGGCGGTATTGCCCGAGCCGGATGAGCAGGAAGCGATCGAGATCAATCCGGCGGACCTGCGGATCGATACCTACCGTTCTTCCGGTGCCGGTGGCCAGCACGTCAACAAGACGGACTCGGCGATCCGCATCACGCACTTGCCGTCCGGTATCGTCGTCGAGTGCCAGGAAGAACGTTCCCAGCACAAGAACCGCGCCCGGGCGATGTCCTGGCTGTCGGCCAAGCTCAATGATCAGCAGACCAGCGCAGCGGCGAATGCCATCGCCAGCGAGCGTAAGTTGCTGGTCGGTTCGGGTGATCGCTCCGAGCGCATCCGCACCTATAACTTTGCCCAGGGCCGGGTCACCGACCACCGGGTCAACCTGACGCTGTATTCCCTCGACGAAATTCTCGCGGGCGGTGTCGATGCGGTGATCGAACCGTTGCTGGCCGAATACCAGGCCGACCAATTGGCAGCGATAGGTGACTAAATGACGATCATTGCCAGTTTGTTGCGCGCCGCTGATTTACCCGACTCGCCGACGGCGCGTCTTGATGCCGAATTGCTGCTGGCGGCGGCGTTGGGCAAGTCCCGCAGTTTTCTGCACACCTGGCCGGAGCGCATCGTTCCGAGCGACGCCGCGCTGAAGTTTGCCGAGTACCTGCAACGCCGTCGTGGCGGTGAGCCGGTGGCTTACATTCTGGGCCAGCAAGGTTTCTGGAAGCTGGATCTGGAAGTTGCACCGCACACCTTGATCCCGCGCCCGGACACCGAATTGCTGGTGGAAGCCGCGCTGGAATTGTTGCCCGCCACGCCCGCGAAGGTCCTCGATCTCGGCACCGGCAGCGGCGCCATTGCGTTGGCCCTGGCCAGCGAGCGTCCGGCGTGGAGCGTCACCGCTGTGGATCGTGTACTCGAAGCCGTGGCTTTGGCCGAGCGCAATCGTCAGCGTTTGCACCTGAACAACGCCACCGTGCTGAGCAGTCATTGGTTCAGCGCCCTGGAAGGTCAGCGTTTTCAACTGATCATCAGCAACCCGCCGTACATTGCATCCGCCGATCCGCATCTGGTGGAAGGCGATGTGCGCTTCGAACCGGCCAGTGCCTTGGTGGCTGGAGTCGACGGGCTCGACGATCTGCGTTTGATCGTCGCCCAGGCCCCGGATTATCTGGAGGCGGGCGGCTGGCTGATGCTCGAACACGGTTATGATCAAGCCGAAGCCGTGCGCGATTTGTTGCAGACTCGCGGCTTTGAAGAAGTCCACAGCCGCACCGATCTGGGCGGTCACCAACGGATCAGCCTGGGGCGCCTGCCGTGCTGAATGATCAGGAATTGTTGCGCTACAGTCGGCAGATTCTGTTGCAGCACGTCGACATCGACGGCCAGTTGCGATTGAAAGAAAGCCGCGTGTTGATCATCGGTCTCGGCGGCCTCGGTTCGCCGGTTGCGTTGTACCTCGCCGCCGCGGGCGTCGGCGAGCTGCATCTGGCGGACTTCGACACCGTCGACCTGACCAACCTGCAACGCCAGATCATTCACGACACCGACAGCGTCGGCCAGACCAAGGTCGATTCGGCGATCCGCCGCCTGAGCGCGATCAACCCCGAGATCAAGCTGGTCGCCCATCGTGCCGCGCTGGACGAAGATTCCCTGGCCGCTGTGGTGGCCACAGTGGACCTGGTCCTCGACTGTTCCGACAATTTTTCCACCCGCGAAGCGGTCAACGCTGCGTGCGTGGCGGCTGGCAAGCCGTTGGTCAGCGGCGCGGCGATTCGTCTTGAAGGGCAATTGTCGGTGTTCGACCCGCGCCGTCCGGACAGTCCGTGCTACCACTGTTTATACGGGCACGGCAGCGAAGCTGAATTGACGTGCAGTGAAGCGGGCGTCGTCGGTCCTTTGGTGGGACTGGTCGGCAGCCTTCAGGCGCTGGAAGCCATGAAACTGTTGGCCGGTTTCGGCGAACCGCTGGTAGGGCGCCTGTTGTTGATCGATGCCTTGGGTTCGCGCTTCCGTGAATTGCGCGTCAAGCGTGATCCGGGCTGCAGCGTCTGTGGGCCGAAACATGCGTGAAGCGCCCATTGGCGTGTTCGACTCCGGGGTCGGTGGGCTGTCGGTGCTGGCCGAGGTCCAGCGTTTGCTGCCCAACGAGTCTCTGCTGTACGTCGCCGATTGCGGCAATATTCCTTACGGCGAGAAAACCCCGGAATTCATTCGCCATCGTTGCAGCGTGATGGCCGAATTTTTTCAGCAGCAAGGCGCCAAGGCCCTGGTGCTGGCCTGCAACACGGCGACGGTGGCCGGTGTTGCCGATTTGCGGCGCGACTTCCCCGAGTGGCCCATCGTCGGCATGGAGCCTGCGGTCAAACCGGCCGCCGCCGCGACCCGCAGCGGCGTGGTCGGTGTCCTCGCCACCACCGGCACCTTGCAGAGCGCCAAGTTCGCTGCGTTGCTCGACCGTTTCGCCACCGATGTGCAGGTGATCACTCAGCCGTGCCCAGGGCTTGTGGAGCTGATTGAAAACGGCGATCTGCACAGTCCCGCCCTGCGTGAGTTGCTGGCCCGCTATGTCGGGCCGCTGCTCGCCGCAGGCTGCGACACGATAATTCTCGGCTGCACGCATTACCCCTTCCTAAAGCCGTTGCTTAAGCAGATGATCCCCGAGGACATCAGCCTGATCGATACCGGCGCCGCCGTCGCGCGACAACTTCAGCGGCTGTTGGCCGAGCGTGAATTGCTGGCTGAAGGTCCAGCTCGCGCAGCGCAATTCTGGACGAGTGCCGATCCGGAACATTTCAGAAATATCTTGCCGATACTGTGGAATACCGCTGGCGTTGTGCAAAGCTTCAATAGGTAGTTTGGGGAAACGGGTAATTGGGGTGAACTTCTGATTAAACGTCGGCTTCTATTGCGGTAAGCAACAAAAAAACCATACGAAATCGTACGGAAAAGGATGTTTCTATGAAGCGACTATTCTGCTTGGCCGCGATTGCGGCCGCATTGATGGGGCAAAGTTTTACCGCACAGGCGGCAGGTGTGGAGTTCGGGGTCGGCCAGACCAGCGATTCGACCATGACCTATCGATTGGGCATGCAATTCGATTGGGACAAGAGCTGGTTGCAAAGTGACGTCGGTCGTTTGACCGGTTACTGGAGTGGTGCCTACACCTATTGGGAAGGCGACAAGACTTCCAGCAACCACAGCCTGTCTTTCTCGCCGGTGTTTGTTTATGAGTTTGCCGGTCAGAACGTCAAACCTTATCTAGAGCTCGGGGTTGGCGTGGCGGCGTTCTCGAATACCGAACTTGAAGGCAACGAACTGGGCAGCGCCTTTCAGTTCGAAGACCGTTTTGGCTTCGGTCTGCGTTTTGCGGGCGGGCATGAAGTCGGGATTCGTGCGACGCACTATTCCAATGCGGGGCTCAGCAGCCCGAACGATGGTGTAGAAAGTTACGCGCTGCACTACACGATGCCGTTGTAAGACTAAAAGCGGTCCCTTGTAGGAGCTGGCTTGCCAGCGATGGTGGGTCAGCTACGGTGATGTCGACTGACACACCATCGCCGGCAAGCCGGCTCCTACAGGGAGCGGGGTGTTTTCAAGATCATCGATACGCTGTGCTAATCCCCTGGCGCTCTTCGATGCACTCCGGTGCGCCCATCTCGAACTCCCGGCAGATCAGCGGGCGTTTTTCGTAGATCGTGCACATCATCGTGTTGCGATCCAGCGCAGCGCACCAGCCGTCGTCCAGGCGCAGCATGACTTCCCCGCCCCAATCATCGGTATCGATAAAACGTTCGGGCACGCCCGTGTCGGTGATCAGCATCACTTCGAGCTGGCAGCAGCAGGCCGCGCAGGTCGAGCACGTGACCGCAGGCTCGGTGATTTGCGTGTGGGGAATGGTTTTCATGGCACGCAGTGTAAGTCAGTCGGTCGGTGCTGTGTGAAAGGCCGGACGGACGCTCAGTCGTGGGTGTCGGACGACGCCAGGCGCCGGGCCATGAAATGCAGCGTGGGAAACAGCAGCGCCCAGAGTAATCCGATGCCGATCAGCGTCGGTAATTGGCCGTAAGGGAATTGCACCCCGGCCAGTTGTCCTCCCGCGTAATACGACAACGGCCCACCCACGGCGCCCAGCAAGCAGCCCAGCCACCAGGGCGTTGCGCTCCATTGCAGGCAATGGCGCAACGTCGTGGCCAGCAACGCCCACAACAGCATCAGCCATAGGGGAATCAGCGGTGCGACATCGTTGAACTCGAACACCCCCAGCCAGCGCAATGAGCTGTCGACGGTCGTGCCCAGCAGCACAACGCTGAGAATCAGCCGGCCTTCGTCCGCCCAACGACTTATCCACAGCAGATGAATCACCAAAGCGCCCAGCGCCACCAATAACCACAGACTGTTGCCGCCGATCACGCAGGCAAGCCAGCCGAGCTGGAACAGCACGGCGTTGGCCAGGCGTTCAAGCATCAAAACGGCCGAGCAGCGGCGCGGTGATCGCCGAAGGTTTGGCCAGCAGCAACTGTGCGGTGCCGATGGTGCGCTCCAGGAAACCACCTTCGCAGTAGCACAGGTAAAACTCCCACAGCCGCAGGAAATAATCGTCGTAGCCCAATTCGCTCAGGCGGCCTTGGGCGCGGCGAAAATTCTCATGCCACAGGCGCAAGGTTCGCGCGTAGTGCAGGCCGAAATCCTCCATGTGCAGCAGGTTCATGTCGGTGTCGCGGCTGACGATCTCGAGCATTTTCTGCACGCAGGGCAGGGCGCCGCCGGGGAAGATGTAGCGCTGAATGAAATCGACACTGCCCTTGGCCTGCTCGTAGCGCTGTTCGCGGATGGTGATCGCCTGCAACAGCATCAAACCATTGCTCTTGAGCAAGTGCGCGCACTGCTTGAAGTAGGTCGGCAGAAAGCGATGGCCCACGGCTTCGATCATCTCGATCGACACCAGCTTGTCGTACTGCCCGGTGAGGTCGCGGTAATCCTTGAGCAACAACGTGACCTGATCTTGCAACCCGAGGGTTTCGATCCGTTGCGCGGTAAACGCGTACTGCTCCCTGGACAGCGTGGTGGTGGTGACTTTGCAGCCATAATTCTGCGCCGCGTACAGCGCCATGCTGCCCCAACCGGTGCCGATTTCCAGCAGGTGATCGCTGGGTTTGAGGTCGAGTTTCTGGCAGATCCGCTCCAGTTTGTTCAGCTGCGCCTGTTCCAGACTGTCCTCGGGACTTAGAAATTGTGCGGCCGAATACATCATGGTCGGGTCTAGAAACTGTTCGAACAGGTCGTTGCCCAGGTCATAGTGAGCAGCGATGTTTTTCTGCGAACCCTTGCGTGTATTGCGATTGAGCCAGTGCAGGCCTTGAACGAAGGGCCGGCCGAGTTTCGCCAGGCCACCTTCCAGCGAATCAAGTACTTCAAGGTTACTGACGAACACGCGAACCACCGCCGTCAGGTCCGGCGAGCTCCAGTAACCGTGGATAAATGCCTCGCCCGCGCCGATCGAACCGTTACTCGCCACCAACCCCCACGCCGCTGCGTCGAGGATGTGGATTTCCCCCTGCAAATGACTGCCAGCGGTGCCGAACACCTGCCGCTCGCCATCCTCGATCACCACCAGTTGTCCGTGCTTGAGGTGCGCCAGTTGCCGCAGCACACCGCGACGCAGCAACGTCCCGGTCAAGCCGTTAGTGCTGAGTAGAGTGGCTTTGGCCGAGACGCTAGAGGATTTCATGGCGGCGATCCTTGGGCGGAACGGTGGCGGTTTGAAAGCTGCCGTCGGCAGCTTGATGAGCAAATATCGGCGCGCGTTTGAACAGCAGGCGCAGGGCTTGCCAATAAATCGCCAGGCAGGTTTTTGCGGTCATCCACGGAAAGCGCCGCAGGTACCGGTGCAGGCTGGCGCGACTCAGGGCTTCGCGTTTCAGGTTGAGCGTGGCGTCGAACAGCTTCAGTTCGCCCTGCCAGTCGGCCATGTGCACGCCGAGTTTTTTCGCGACCGGGCTGAAGCTCATACGGTGTTCGAGATCGCGTGGCAGAAACGGCGACACATGAAAGGCCTTGGCCACGGCGAAATGCTGATGGAAATCGCGCAGGTCATCCGGTGTCCTGGCCGGCAACACGTAGTGATAACGCTCGCGCCACGGGGTATTGGTGACTTCGGCAACGATTGCCGCCAGTTGGCCGTCGGCTTCGTAACAATAAAAAAAGCTCACCGGGTTGAACGCCAGGCCCCAACTGCGAGGCTGGGTCAGCAGGCAGACCGAACCTTGTGGCGCATGACCAATGGCCTGGCGGACCTGTTCGCGCACCGCATCGATCAGGCGCATGCCATTGCCGGTGAAGGCTTTGAGGTAGTCGCTTTCGCGAAACGAAAACGGCGAGAAACGGCGGTTGCCCGACAGCGGCGATAACCCGAGTACGGCGTCCTGTTCATCGAGATCGAGGTACAGCAGGCCGATCCGGTAACGGAATTCATGGCGCCTTGGGGCAAACCGCCGATGGGCGATCCAGCCGCTGTAGAGCGCGCTGTTCACAGCACTTCCCCGAACGAGCGGGCCACGCGCAACGCGCTGACCACGCCATCTTCATGGAAACCGTTTGCCCAGTAGGCGCCGCAATAAAAGCTGTGTTGCGCGCCGTTCAATTCTTCCCAGCGCTCCTGCGCCGCCACCGCCGCCAGGCTGTATTGAGGATGGGCGTAGGTGAATCGGCCGAGCACCATGGCCGGGCTGATGCCGGCGCTCTGGTTGAGGCTGACGCAAAACGTGGTGTCGCTCTGGATGCCTTGCAGGATGTTCATGTCGTAGGTGACCGCAGCCAGCGTATGGCCGGCGCCACCGAGGCGGTAATTCCAGCTGGCCCGGGCGAGTGTGCGCGACGGCAGCAGGCGCGTGTCGGTGTGCAGCACCACTTCGTTGTCGGCGTAGGGCAGGGCACCGAGGATCGACTGTTCGGCATCGCTCGGTTTGGCCAGCAGTTTCAGCGCCTGATCGCTGTGGCAGGCGAACACCACTTTGTCGAAGCGTTCGCTGCCGGCGCGGCTGTGGATCACGACGCCATCGGCATCGCGCTCGACCTGCATCACGGGGCAGTTGAGGCGGATCTTCCGGTTAAAGGTTGCGGTCAACGGTGCGATGTAAGCACTCGATCCGCCCTCGATCACACGCCATTGCGGGCGATTGTTGACCGACAGCAAACCGTGATTCTTGAAAAACCGCACAAAGAATTGCAGCGGAAAATTCAGCATTTCGGCCATCGGCATCGACCAGATCGCCGCGCCCATCGGCACGATGTAATGCAGGATGAACCGCTCGCCGTAACCGCCGGCCTTGAGGTATTCGTCGAGCGTGGTGTGCGCCGCGATCCGGCCCTCGGACAGGTCGAGCCGGGCGCGTTTGTTGAAGCGCACAATGTCGCGCAGCATGCCCCAGAACCCCGGCGACAGCAGGTTGCGGCGCTGGGCGAACAGGCTGTTGAGGTTGTTGCCGTTGTACTCCAGGCCGCTGTCCGGATCGGTGACCGAAAAACTCATCTCGGTCGCTTTGAAACCCACGCCGATCTGACCCAGCAAGCGAATGAAGTTCGGGTAGGTCCAGTCGTTGAACACGATGAAGCCGGTGTCCACGGCATGACGCTCGCCATCGACCTTCACGTCCACGGTGTGGGTGTGGCCGCCGACCCGGTCATCGGCCTCGAACAGGGTGATCTCGTGGCGGCGATTCAGCAGGTAAGCACTGGTCAGCCCCGAGATGCCGCTGCCGATGATGGCGATGTTCACGGCACGTCCTTGATCGGCGGACTGCTGCGGACCATGCGTTTGCCGATGGCGAGCTTCACCCGGTTGGGCATTTTCGACAGTGGCCAGAGCGCCGCCATGAACAGCGCCGGGAACGCGATCTCCAGTGGCCGATGCTTCAGTTTTTCGAAGATGTGCCGCGCCGCTTTGCCCACCGGCCAACTGAGCGGCATCGGGAAATCGTTCTTCGCCGTCAGCGGAGTCTCGACGAACCCCGGGCTGACTACGGTGACTTCGATGCCTTCGGGCGCCAGGTCAATGCGCAACGATTCGAACAGATAACGCAGCCCGGCCTTCGACGCGCCATACGCCTCCGCCCGTGGCAGCGGCAGGTAAGTCACCGAACTGGCGACGCCCACCAGATGCGGCGCAAGGCCTTTGCGCAACAGCGGTAGGGCGGCTTCGATGCAGTAACTGCTGGCCAGCAGATTGGTGCGCACCACGTGCTCGACGAGCGACGAATCGAACTGCTGAACGTCGACGTATTCGCAGGTGCCAGCATTGAGAATCACCGTATCCAGCGAGCCCCAGTCTTGCGCGATCTGCTCGCCGATTTCGCGTACGGTCTGGCTGTTGGTCAGGTCACCCGCCACCACCAGCACTTGCCCGGGATAGCGTTGCGACAAGACTTTCATCGGCGCCAGCGAACGTGAACTGACCGCCAGATGGGCGCCGGTTTTCAGAATCTCCTCGGCCAGCGCGGCGCCAATGCCACTGCTGGCGCCAGTCAGCCAATATCGTCGTGGAGGTGTAAGGCTCATCCCATTCTCCTTTTCAACCAGGCAATTGCCCGGCCCAATACGGGTACATGTTCGTAAAGCAGCGCCCCGGCATCGAAGTAATCCCGGTGGCGATAAACCTTGTCACGCCAGAGCAGGTGCGAGCAGCCGTCCACCCGAATCAAGCGCCCGCCGGCCAGGTGTGGATGGCGGTAGCTCATGACCCAGCGCAGATAACCTTCGCCGTCGCCGATCTGGTCGAAGCCGTGAAAATCGAAACGCAGCTCGCTGACGTTGGCGTAGAGCTCGCTGAAATAACTGCGCAAATGCGCGAGGCCCTGTACTTCGTGCAGCGGATCGGTGAAGTGCACGTCGTCGGCGTACAGCTCATTCAGGCGCTGCAGGTTGTCTTTGTTCAGCTCGGCAAACTGCCAGGCGAAGCGGCGCAGGAAATCACTCATAACCGCCTCCCGCGTTCTGTCGCGACGGCAGGTTTTTGAACGCCGTCAGCGCGCGTGTACGGGATGTACTTAGATTGACGATCGGCGACGGATAACCTGCCACGCCAAACAACCCGCCGAGGTTCGCCGGGTTGTGCACGTCTTTCTTGTTCAGCCCGGCCAGCTCCGGCAACCAGTGCTTGATGAACAGGCCTTCGCTGTCGAATTTTTCCGATTGGCTGAGCGGGTTGAAAATCCGGAAATAGGGCGCCGAATCGGTGCCGGTGGATGAGCTCCATTGCCAGCCACCGTTATTCGCCGCGAGATCGCCATCGATCAGGTGCCGCATGAAAAAACGTTCGCCTTCACGCCAGTCGATCAGCAGGTTTTTGGTGAGGAACATCGCCACCACCATGCGCAAACGGTTGTGCATCCAGCCGGTTTCAAGCAGTTGGCGCATCGCCGCGTCGATGATCGGCAGACCGGTTCGCGCTTCTTGCCAGGCTGCCAGTTCGTCGGGGGAATCGCGCCAGGCCAGGGCTTCGGTTTCCGGGCGGAAGGCGCGGTGACGGGAGACGCGCGGGTAGCCCACCAGAATGTGTTTGTAGAACTCGCGCCACAGCAATTCGTTGATCCAGGTGACGGCGCCGACTTTGCCGCTTTCGAACTCGCCCTGATTGCTTTGCAGGGCGGCATGCAAGCACTGGCGCGGGGAAATGACGCCGGCCGCCAGGTAAGCCGAGAGCTGACTGGTGCCGGGTTTGGCCGGGAAGTCACGCTCACTTTTGTAGTAGTCGATCTGCGCATCGGCGAAGGTGTCCAGACGGCGTCGGGCTTCGGCTTCACCGGCGGGCCAGAGCGCGCGCAAGGTGTCGCTGGGCGTGTCGAAGCCTGCAACGCTTGAAGGGATTTCATCGCTGTTGATGTTCAGCTTCGTTTGCACCGCTGGCGCCCTGACGAGACTCGGCAATGAATGGTGCAGACGGTCGTAGCAGACTTTGCGGAACTGACTGAAGACCTGGAAATCGGTGCCGGTCTTGGTCAGCACGGTGCCGGGGCTGAACAGCAACTGATCGAGGTAGCTATAAAAGTCGACGCCTTTGGTTTTCAGTGCGTCGGCCACCGCCGCATCACGACGGCTTTCGTGAATGCCGTATTCCTCGTTGACGTGCACCGCGTCGATCTTCAATTGCTGGCACAGGTCGAGCAGAACCTTCGGCGCTTCATCCCAGCGAGAGGCCGTGCGAATCAGCAACGGGATGTTCAACTCGCCGAGTGCGTGGCTCAGTTCACGGAGGTTGCGCAGCCAGAAATCCACTTTGCACGGCGCGTCGTCATGCTCGCGCCATTGTTCCGGGCTCAACAGGTACACCGCCACGCTTGGTCCCCGGGAAGCGGCGGCCGAGAGAGCTGTGTTGTCATGTAGACGCAAGTCGCTGCGCAGCCAGATCAATTGCATGGTGGTGTCCGTACGATTCATTTAAATAAGCCCGCGCTGTACCAGGTCCTGATGCGCCGATAACGGATCTTCGGCCAGGAACAATTCAGCAATCTCTGTGGTTTTTACGGACAACTCGGCGTGGTGGATGCATACCGTTGGTCCGGCAATCATTTTTGGGCAACTGACACCGTTGAAAAGTTTCGGTAGCTGCGCAAGGTTCATGGCTTTGCTGCAATACAGCAGTACGCCACGGGCTTGCAGGTGATCGACCGCCAGTGCGAGCTCACCCGCCGGCAACGGCCAGTCGAACACTTCCACCGGGCAATCGGCGCTGCTGATCAACCACGCGGTGAGCCACAGATGCGGTTCCAGCGGCAGGTCGGAGTGATTGATCAACAGCAGCGGTGCGGTGCGCAGTTGACGGTTGTTATGGTAGATGCGCGCGCCGAATTTGCTGCGTAACCAGGAGTGAAAAAACACTCGCTCCATCTGCGAGCCAAACTGGCCTTGCCAGCGTTGTTCAAGTTCGGCCAGCAACGGCATCAACAGTTGTTCGCACAAAGTCCGCGGCGGGTACAACGCGATCGCCTGGTTGACGGTGTCATCGAGGGTGCGTTCGTTGAGCCGAGTGACTGCTTGCAGCAGCGTGTTGCACAGCACCTTCCAATCGTTTTCGACCGATTCGCCAAAGGCTTGCGGGGTGTCGAGCAGTTGCTTGACCTGGCTGACGGCCACGCCGCGATTGAGCCAGGTGAGGATTGTCAGGATGCGTTGTACGTGTTCGGCGCTGAACAGCCGATGCCCTTTGGGCGTGCGTTGCGGCACGATCAAACCGTAACGCCGTTCCCAGGCGCGCAAGGTGACGGCGTTGACGCCGGTCTGCCGGGCCACTTCACGAATTGGCAGCCAGCCTTCATCGAGGGCTTTCTTGAAGTCGGCGCCGAGGTCTTCGCGGGCACTGGTGTCGAGTGGGATTTTCATCAGATCGCGTTTCGCAGGCTGAGGTTTTCCGGGTGCGGTTGCAGGTAAACCTGTTGCGCAATGTACGGATCCGGGTGTTGGCGAAAGTGATGCTTGAGCAGCGTCAGCGGCACCACCAACGGCACGATGCCGTGGCGGTACTGGCCGATGACGTGTTGCACTTCCTGTTTGTCTTCAGCGGTGATGACCTGCTTGAGGTAACCACTGATGTGTTGCAGGACGTTGGTGTGGGTGCGGCGCGTGGCGCACTTTTTCAAGGCCGCCATCAGTTCGCTGAAATAACGTGGGCCGAGTTCTTTCGGGTCGATCTGGCCCATGTTGCCCAGCAGATTGCCCAGGGTTTTGTACTGCACCGGGTTGTGGGCCATCAGCAGGTATTTGTAGCGCGAGTGAAATTCGGTCAAGCCGCGACGAGTCAGGCCTGCTTGCAGCAACTGTTGCCAGGCGCTGTAGGCGAACACGCGGGTGAGAAAGTTTTCCCGCAGCACCGGGTCGTTGAGCCGGCCGTCTTCTTCCACCGGCAGGTCCGGGTGCAGCGCACAGAAAGCCTGGGCATAGATACCACGGCCACCGCCGTCTACCGGTGCACCGTTGGCGTGGTAGACCTTGACCCTATCCAGTCCACACGACGGGGATTTCTGCATGAAGATGTAGCCGCAGACATCGTCCAGCTCGGCGGCCATCTTCCGGGCGTAATCGGCCAGCGGCCGGGTGACATTCAGTTCGGGGTGAACAGTGCCGATGGCTTCGGGGCGTTCAGCGTCACCGACCAGTCGAATGGGCTGGCGAGGAATGCCCAGGCCGATGGCGACTTCCGGGCACACCGGGACGAAATCGAAATACTCGGTGAGGGTGCGGCTGCACAGCCGCGATTCCTTGTGCCCGCCATTGAAACGCACCTCGGCGCCCATCAGGCAGGCGCTGATGGCGATTTTCGGTTTCGCGCTGGCGTGGGGCATCGGAGCACCTCGAATCCAAACCTGTACAGGATTTAATTTCTGTACAACATGTGTTTCATCATAGATTCAAAGGTGTACAAGTCAAATTGTTTGTATAAGTATTTGGCGTGTTGTAGGCGCCGGCTTGCCGGCGATCAACGATGACGCGGTATTCCTGAATGATCGCGGCGTTTGGATCGCCAGCAAGCTGGCTCCTACAGGGATCTAGTTCCAGCCCAGTAACCAGGCGTCGCTGTTTTTCAGGGTTTGCCAGCTCAGGCGTTGATTGCGCTTGGTCAGCACTGCCTGCAATTCGACGTCCAGCACCGTGCCTTCCTCGTCGCGGAACAGCTCGATGACCAGAAAATGTTTTTCGCGGTTTTGCGGGTGGGCTGCTGTCCATTTCGACAGCAGCAATTTGCTCGGGTTGATGCGGTTCACTGCAGGTGTTCGTGCAGGCGGCGGGCGGCTTCCTGACCGCTGAGCCAGGCACCTTCGACACGACCGGACAGGCACCAGTCGCCACACGCGTAAAGACCCAGGTCGGCATCGGCCAGCGTGCCCCATTCATGGCTGCTGGCGGGACGGGCGTAGAGCCAGCGGTGCGCGAGGCTGAAGCTCGGCGCAGGCATGGCGCTGTGGAGCAGTTCGGCGAACGCGCCGTGCAGTTGCTCGATCACGGCTTCCTTGGACAGGTCGATATGTTGCCGGCTCCAGGTGCTGGTCGCGTGCAATACCCAGGTGTCCTTGGTGTTGTCGCGCCCCGGTTTGCTGCGGTTGCGCGCCAGCCAGTCGAGTGGGCTGTCCTGCACGAAGCAGCCTTCCATGGGTGTATCCAGCGGAGTATCGAAGGCCAGTGCGACGGCCCAGGTCGGGTCCATTTTGACCCCGGCGGCGGCGCCTGCGAGTTTCGGCGCGGAGGCCAGCAAGGCGGTCGCTTGCGGTGCTGGCGTGGCGACGATCACGTGACTGAACGGGCCATGAGTGAACCCTTCGGCATCCTGCAGATGCCAGTGTTCTTCACCGCGATAGACCTCGGTAATGCGGCAGGCAAAATGCACTTCCAGATCGCCAATCAGGCCACGGGTGATGGCGCTCATGCGTGGCGTGCCGACCCAGCGCGTCTGCTCGTCCGGCGACAGGTTGAGCTGGCCACCGTGGTAGGTATAAAGCTGCGGCGCCCATTCGGCGACCCAGCCTTTGGCTTGCCAACGCTGGACTTCAGTGACAAAGCGGCGATCACGTGCAGTGAAATATTGCGCGCCCATGTCCAGCGCACCCGCATCGCTGCGCTTGCTCGACATGCGCCCGCCACTGCCGCGGCTTTTATCGAAAAGTTGAACGACATGCCCTGCGTCCGTAAGGGCCTGGGCGGCTGAGAGTCCGGCAATGCCGGTGCCGATGATTGCGATAGGTACAGTCATAGGGGCCTCGTTTACCTTTCTGTACAGACTACGCCGTGGTTGAAACCTGTACAATATTGTTTTTCGGTATAACTTTTAGCGTTCTCGTTCTGACAGCTTGGCCTATTGTTAAACACAGACCCTGCCCGATATCAAAGATCCCTGCTTATAAAAATAGACTAGTGATCAGGGTAAAACGCCACGCGAGGAAGAAGTCATGCACATATTGCTGACCGGCGGTACTGGTTTGATAGGACGTCAGCTCTGCCGCCACTGGTTGAGTCAGGGACATCGTCTGACCGTCTGGAGCCGGACACCGGCCAAAGTCGCGAAAGTCTGTGGCGCCCAGGTGCGCGCGGTGGCCCGACTCGAGGACCTCGGTCAGGAACCGGTGGATGCGATTATCAACCTCGCGGGTGCGCCGATTGCCGACCGGCTCTGGACTCACCGACGTAAAGCCTTGCTTTGGAGCAGCCGCATCACCCTGACGGAAACCTTGCTGGCGTGGCTCGAAAGCCGCGAGCAGAAACCGCAGGTGTTGATTTCGGGCTCTGCCATTGGCTGGTATGGCGACGGGGGCGAACGGGAGTTGACTGAACATTCCCCTCCGGTGATCGATGATTTTGCCAGTCAGTTGTGCATTGCCTGGGAAGAAACCGCTCAGCGTGCCGAAGCCTTGGGCATTCGCGTGATCTTCGTTCGCACCGGCTTGGTGCTGTCGGCCGAGGGCGGCTTTTTGTCGCGGCTGTTGCTGCCGTTCAAACTGGGGCTGGGCGGGCCTTTGGGCACTGGTCGGCAGTGGATGCCGTGGATCCATATCAATGATCAAATCGCCCTGATTGATTTTCTTCTGCATCAGAAAAACGCCAGCGGTCCTTATAATGCCTGCGCGCCCAAACCGGTGCGCAATCGCGAATTTGCCAAGACGCTGGGCAGCGTGCTGCATCGCCCGGCGTTCATGCCCATGCCGGCCCTGGCCTTGAAGGTGGGCCTGGGCGAGTTGTCATTGCTGTTGCTGGGTGGCCAGAAGGCTGTCCCGGCGCGCTTGCTGGAAGCGGGCTTCACCTTCCAGTTCACTGACCTGCGTGCGGCTCTGGACGACTTGTCCAGCCGCCTCTGAAATAGGACGTTGCATGACCGATCACGCGTTGCTTCTGGTCAACCTGGGTTCACCTGCCTCCACCTCGGTGGCGGATGTGCGCAGCTACCTCAATCAATTTCTGATGGACCCGTATGTGATCGACCTGCCATGGCCGGTGCGCCGTTTGCTGGTCTCGCTGATTCTGATCAGACGCCCGGAGCAGTCGGCCCATGCCTACGCCTCGATCTGGTGGGAGGAGGGCTCGCCACTGGTGGTGCTCAGCCGCCGCTTGCAACAGGCCATGAGTGCACAGTGGAGCCACGGGCCGGTGGAGCTGGCGATGCGTTATGGCGAGCCGTCGATTGAGTCGAAACTGCTGCAACTCGCCGCCCAGGGCCACAAGCGAATTACCCTCGCGCCGCTTTATCCGCAGTTCGCCGACAGCACCGTGACCACGGTGATCGAGGAAGCCAAGCGGGTGGTGAGCGAGCACAAACTCAATGTGCAGTTCTCGATACTCGAGCCGTTCTACGATCAGCCGGAATACATCGATGCCCTGGTGGCCAGCGCCAAACCGCATCTGGAGCAGGATTTCGATCATCTGTTGCTGAGCTTCCATGGCTTGCCGGAGCGGCATCTGAAGAAGCTCAATCCGGGGCACAGTTTCGAAGGTGGCGGCGATTGCTGCGCCGGTGCGCCACCGGAAGTCGTCGCGACCTGTTACCGCGGCCAGTGCCTGCGCACCGCAAAGGAATTTGCCAAACGCATGGGCCTGCCGGACGGCAAATGGTCGGTGTCGTTTCAGTCGCGGCTGGGGCGGGCGAAATGGATCGAACCCTACACCGAAGCGCGCCTGGATGAGTTGGCGGGAATGGGCGTCAGGAAGGTGCTGGTGATGTGCCCGGCGTTCGTTGCCGATTGCATCGAGACGCTGGAAGAAATCGGTGATCGCGGGAAAGAACAGTTCCGCGAAGCGGGGGGGGAGGAGTTGGTGCTGGTGCCGTGCCTCAACGATGATCCGCAGTGGGCGAAGGCGTTGAACGCATTGTGCGAAAGAGCGCCGCTGGCGCTTTAAAAGCATCGCCGGCAAGCCGGCTCCTACAGGATTCGTGTTGATCACGCGACCTGTGTAGGAGCCGGCTTGCCGGCGATAGCGTCCTGAACCGCGACAAAAATCTACGGTTTACAACAAAGGCTCATCCGCCTTCTTGTGCTTCCAGCTGTCATTCCCCGGCAGCAACAGGTTCAGCGCAATCGCCACCACCGCGCACAGCGCGATGCCTTTGAGGCCGAAGTCGTCCGGGCCGGTGCCGGTGCCGACCAGCACGCCGCCAATCCCGAACACCAGCGTTACCGAAACGATCACCAGGTTGCGCGCCTCGCCCAGGTCGATCTTGTGGCGAATCAGCGTGTTCATCCCCACCGCCGCAATCGAACCGAACAACAGGCACAGAATCCCGCCCATCACCGGCACCGGAATGCTTTGCAGCAACGCGCCGAACTTGCCGATGAACGCCAGGCTGATGGCGAAGATCGCCGCCCAGGTCATGATTTTCGGGTTGTAGTTCTTGGTCAGCATCACCGCGCCGGTCACTTCGGCGTACGTGGTGTTGGGCGGGCCGCCGAACAGGCCGGCAGCGGTGGTGGCAATGCCGTCGCCAAGCAGCGTGCGGTGCAGGCCTGGCTTCTTCAGGTAGTCACGGCCGGTCACGCTGCCCACGGCGATCACGCCGCCGATATGTTCGATGGCCGGGGCCAATGCCACCGGAACGATGAACAGAATCGCCTGCCAGTTGAATTCCGGCGCAGTAAAGTTCGGGATCGCGAACCAGGGTGCAGCGGCAATCTTCGCGGTATCAACCACGCCGAAATAGAACGCCATCGCAAAACCGACCAGCACGCCGGAGATGATCGGTACCAGGCGGAAAATGCCTTTGCCGAACACCGCGACGATCAGCGTGGTCAGCAGCGCGGGCATCGAGATCAGCATGGCTGTCTGGTAATGAATCAGCTCGGAGCCGTCGCCAGCCTTGCCCATCGCCATGTTGGCGGCGATTGGCGCCATGGCCAGGCCGATGGAAATGATCACCGGACCAATCACCACCGGTGGCAGCAAACGGTCGATGAAACCGGTGCCTTTGATCTTCACGGCGAGGCCGAGGAAGGTGTAGACAAAACCCGCCGCCATCACACCGCCCATGGTCGCCGCGAGGCCGAACTGGCCTTTGGCGAGAATGATCGGGGTGATGAAGGCGAAGCTCGACGCCAGGAACACCGGCACCTGACGCCCGGTGACGATCTGGAACAGAATCGTCCCCAAACCGGCGGTGAACAGCGCCACGTTCGGGTCGAGGCCGGTAATCAGCGGCATCAATACCAGCGCGCCAAAGGCCACGAACAGCATCTGCGCACCCGACAGCACCGTGCGCCAGAGCGGATCGTTGAACTCTTGCTGCATGCTCAAGCGTCCTTCTGCTTGGTGCCGAAGATCTTGTCGCCGGCATCGCCCAGGCCCGGGATGATGTAACCGTGTTCGTTGAGTTTCTCGTCAATGGAAGCGGTGTAGATGGTCACGTCCGGGTGAGCCTTCTCCACAGCGGCGATGCCTTCCGGCGCGGCGACCAGCACCATGGCGCGGATGTCGCGGCAACCGGCTTTTTTCAGCAGGTCGATGGTGGCAACCATGGAACTGCCGGTGGCGAGCATCGGGTCGATGATCATTGCCAGGCGTTCGTTGATTTCCGGAACCAGTTTTTCCAGATACGTGTGGGCTTGCAGCGTTTGTTCGTTGCGGGCCACGCCCACGGCGCTGACTTTGGCGCCCGGGATCAGGCTCAGCACGCCTTCGAGCATGCCGATGCCGGCGCGCAGGATCGGCACCACGGTAATTTTCTTGCCGGCGATTTTCTCGACCGACACGGTGCCGCACCAGCCTTCGATGTCGTAGGATTCCAGCGGCAGGTCTTTGGTGGCTTCATAGGTCAAAAGGGCACCGACTTCCTGAGCGAGCTCGCGGAAATTCTTGGTGCTGATGTCTGCGCGGCGCATCAGGCCGAGTTTGTGACGGATCAGCGGATGGCGGATCTCGAGGATGGGCATGGGAAAGGCTCCGGCGGCGGGCAAAAAAACCGGCCTAGATTAATCTATCCGAGGGTGTTGTCCTATAGACAATAGAGTACGTTAGTCCACAAACGCTTGATCTGGCCGTGCGGGATGCGTACCTTTGCCCGCTTTTCCTGAATGCCACCCCTTGGAGAGCGCCATGTCCGCTGATCTCGAGCATATCCGTCAAATCATGCGAGAGGCTGACTGCCTGTACACCGAAGCTGAAGTCGAGGCGGCCATCGCCCGCGTTGGTGCACATATCAATGAAGAACTGGCGGACAGCAACCCGGTGGTGTTCTGCGTGATGAACGGTGGCCTGATCTTCGCCGGCAAGCTGCTCACCCATCTGCAATTCCCGCTGGAAGCGTCCTACCTGCACGCCACCCGTTATCGCAACGAAACCAGCGGCGGCGACCTGTTCTGGAAAGCCAAGCCTGAAGTGTCGTTTATCGACCGTGACGTGCTGATCATCGACGACATCCTCGACGAAGGTCACACCCTGGGCGCGATCATCGACTTCTGCAAACACGCCGGCGCGCGCAAAGTGCACACCGCCGTGCTGATCGACAAGGACCACGACCGCAAGGCTCGTCCGGACCTGAAAGCCGATTTCGTCGGTTTGCCGTGCATCGACCGCTACATCTTCGGTTACGGCATGGACTACAAAGGCTACTGGCGTAACGCCAACGGGATTTTTGCCGTTAAAGGGATGTAAGCACATGGCCGCGCCGAGCTTTCTTGATCAAACCCTGTTCACTGAGTTGGCCGAGAAAGCAGCGGCCAATCCGCGTGGACGCCAGCACCACAACTTTCATCAGATGGAAGACGCTTGCCATCGCATGGCGGTGGGTTTGCAGCCGGGCACGTACATCCCGCCTCATCGGCATCTGGGGGAGAACAAGGCTGAAACCTTGCTGGTCCTCAAGGGACGGCTTGGCGTGTTGATCTTCGACGAGTCCGGCACGGTGGTGCGCAAGCAAGTGCTGCAGGCCGCTGGCGACTGCGTCGGCGTGGACCTGCCAACCGGTGTGTTTCATGGCCTGGTGGTGCTGGAAGCCGACAGCCTGATGTTCGAGTGCAAGGCCGGTCCTTATCGTCCTGTGGGCGAAGGTGAACTGGCTGATTGGGCGCCGCGTGAAGGCGAGCCGGGCGTGGCCGAGTATCAGGCCTGGATGCGCGCGCAGTTCGATTGATACCCGGCCCTTGTAGGAGCGTGGCTTGCCCGCGAAGGCGGTGTGTCAGTCCCTTAGTTATCGACTGACACACCGCC